>JAENIT010000140.1 GCA_016844365.1 Dehalococcoidia bacterium | reverse complement strand
CTCCTCGTTATACGCGGGCACGACGATGGATAGATAGGGTGGTATGATGGCCTCCTCAGCTCAATATGGATTCGATGTAATCGTCACTGACCCGTTTCAGAGCCAGGACCCCCTTGCGTTTGGGTATCATCTTGGGGATTTGAAAGAGACCCGCCACTTGGCCTCGCAGCCTCGCCCTGGCTGCGGGCTCCCGTATGTGCCAGAGGGCCTGGGCGGTGAACCTTAGCTGGCCGGCGATTATCTGCCACCAGTACCTGCGTAGCAGCCTGGCCGGCATATTTTTTACGATGACGCTTATAAAGTTGCGTCCGCATAGATAGCTGGCCAGGGAGCCGCCGCCGCTAGCGCCGAGCCGGTGGTATATCCTGGCTTGGGGCGCGAACACGCATTTGTATCCGGCAAGCTGGGCCCGGAAGGACAGGTCCACATCCTCGCAGTAGCCCACAAAGTCCTCATCGAAGAGGCCGATCTCCTCCAGCATAGAGCGGCGGAAAGCCGCGGCTCCGGCGCAGGCTCCAAACACATCAGTGCTGCTATCGTACTGGCCGTGGTCTACCTCCCAGACTCCTCGATTACCGGGGACGCCATTCTTTCCATAGAAATCCCCAGCCGAGTTTATCACATTTCGGCGGTCGAAGAGGAGCATCTTGCTGGTGGCCATGCCCGCTCGGGGCTCTCTCTCTAGGGCCATCACCAGCTCCTCCAGCCACTGGGGATCTGCCTCCGTATCGTTATTCATGAACACCATGATCTCCCCGCGAGCCCTTCTAACCCCTTCGTTCACCGCTCCGCTAAAGAAGTAGTTCCGATCCATGGAGATGACCTGCGTTTCAGGGTATCGCTGGCTGAGAAGCTCCAAACTGGTGTCCCGCGAAGCATTATCGACAACAATCACCTCAAAGTCCTTAAAGGTCTGACGGCGCAGGGAATCGAGACAGTCGGGAAGAAGCTTCTCTCCATTCCAGTTCGGTATTATCACAGAAGCAATAGGGGAGTTTTGCGCTTGCAAGGGCCCATCATCTTTGGCCGTGGTCATGGTATGCGCCGATGGCCCCAAGTAATTCCACAGTCGCATTGTCCGCACACCTGGCATATATATCCGGAGCATCGGGGGCACTTGCCAGTGCGTCCTGATGTTATCCTGGCGTTGCACCGGCTGCACACGGCCTTGGGCGCGAGTATACGGAGCCCGGACCCTGAGCCAAGCTGCAACGGGTTAAACCCGCGAGGAGCCGCTCTCCATCCCAAGATGCCCGCGCCGAAGATCATGGGGAGGGATCTGAGCCAGGGGTTTATCAAGTACCAGAAAACTCCACTGGTCAGAGCCATGAGGGACATCCACCACAGGGCCGATGGCCACAGGCTAGTCTTACGAGTCCTTATTGACGCCGTCATTGGGGTGTCGAAGCTGTAGGACGGCTCTAAAGATGTATCGGCCTTGCTCCCGGCCTTTGCCACATTGGCTCTCACGCCGATGGATGTCCTACCACCATTGGAGAAGAGCTCGATGGCTTTGGTGTACCGGTATTTTCCAGCACGGGGAGGATCCAGCCTGACGGCGATATCCAGATCATTGGATGCGAACTCGGGTGGAGAGACCATGATCCATGAGACGTGGCTCACTAACAACCCCTTTAGAGTCCCTGATCCGAGGTTAGTGATGTGGATCACCTGGGTAGTGGGCCGACCAGCTTCTAGCGCGCCAGCATCCAACTCCTTGGGCTCTATACTCAGGGACGGGAAGGCACTGGCTGAGCCAAGCCTCGGCGCTCTGGCCCTGTCGTATAGGGCCCGCTTAATCGGATCAGCGAGTACAGTATACGCCTCGTTCAGCTCCCTCATGCGAGCCCCAGCGGCAGGGCTGGAGTTTACGTCGGGGTGGTATTTTAAGGAAAGTCGCCGGTAAGCGGCCTGAATCACCTCAGGCTCTGCCGAGGGGTGGACTTGTAATGTCTCGTAGTAATCAGCCACTGTAATATCCTAAAGGATTTGTGGCTATTATACCTTGACGACAGAAGCCACGCCACCAGATGTTACCCACCAGACATTGACATCCCAGTCACCAGACATTAATATTATGCCTGTTAAGGGTGGTGTTCTACCAGACCCCGCGGAGGCTTACGCCGTCAGTTCGTCTTCAGCTACTTACATTAAATCGAGGAAAAATATGTCGGACCACCCTCTTCTCGAAACTCCAGTAGCCCCTTTTGAGATCTCCTATCGAGACACCACTGCTAGTCTCCTTGACAAGATGGCTCGTATGGGCTTCCAAGCCCGCAGCCTGGGTCAAGCTGCCGAAATCTGGTCGGAGATGCTTGGTGATAAAACCACAATATTCCTGGCCATATCCGGCGCAGTAGTGCCTGCTGGTATGCGCAAGATCCTGGCCTTTTTGATATCGAACCGTTATGTGGATTGCGTAGTCTCCACGGGAGCCCAGCTATTCCATGACCTGGACGAATGTTTAGGTCATGACCACTACCAGACCGGTCATCATATCGACGACGCAACCCTATTCCGCAGTAACCTTGTGCGCATGTACGATACCCTGGCGGATATGTCGAGCCAAAACGTTACTGAACAATACATAGCGTCCTTTTCCTCATCAATCCCACGGCGCTCGTATTCTACGAGGGAATTCCTTTACCGCCTCGGCATGGAGGTGTCGCAAAAGATCACTGAGGATGGTATATTGACCAGCGCAGCCCGAGCCCGTGTTCCCATCTACTGTCCAGCCATAGCCGATAGTGTGCTTGGCTTTGGCGTCGCTAAAAGTATTCTTGAGAATGGCTCTGGTGCCCATCTTGACACCATAGGTGATTTAATAGAGACGGTCAAGATTGTCGACGAAACCGAGGCTGCGAGTGGGCGAACCGGCGTTATAATCATAGGGGGTGGTGTCCCCAGAAACTTCGCACAGCAGGCAGCGACAGGAGCCACTTTGTTTGGAAAAGCGTGGTTTAAGATGCACAAGTATGGCATACACATAACCACGGACAGCCCGCAATGGGGTGGGCTATCAGGCTCCACCTTTGAAGAGGCCAAGTCTTGGGGTAAGTATGACCTGGATGAATCGAAAACGACCACGGTTTACTGCGATGCCACCATCGCCTTCCCACTGTTGGCTTCAGCGGTGGCGGAAAGGCACCACAAGACCATTCGGCGCCGAGATAGGCCCCGTTTCAGAATGGGCACTGGGATATCGCTACGATTCCGTTAGAAGGGCGCCCTCATTAGCGCTGGTCTATTACGCGATAGAAACGCTGGACGTTCGGCTCGCTCACCAGATCACGAACGGGGTGCTCTCGCAAGTAAGTGCCCATGGGAGAGTCCAGCACGGCGGCCTCGAAGCTCTCCCAGCTACCCCAGACACTCAGCCAGAAGTACCGACTGTTGTTCCCCAGGTATTTGTAG
>JAENIT010000139.1 GCA_016844365.1 Dehalococcoidia bacterium | reverse complement strand
CCCTAAGTCCCTCAGGGAGAACGATGGCGCTGCGGTACTCCGCCAGGGCGTCAGGAAGGTAGGGGTCGACGTGGGAGAGTGTTATCTTCACCGTGCACTTGTCCACCGCCACGGCAGACGACATGGCCTCCACCTCGGACTTCCTGGGAAAGCGTAGCTGCGAAAGTTCGGGGTAGAGCTCTCCGCTCATGCTCTTCAGGCTGTAGATGATGTCTTTAGCCTCTACCTCGCGGCCGTTCACCGGAGGCTTGTCAAAGAATTTTAAGCCCTTCCTCAGATGAAGGGTGAACTCCTTGCCGTCCTTGGAGAACTCCCAACTCTCTATAGCATCGCCTTTGATCTGTGAGGTCTCGGGCTCCTTCTTCATCATGTACAAGGCTATTTGGGGGTTCCAGTTGTAGGACATCTGGCCCATGGCGGGGTCCATGCCGGAGTAGCTGCTAGCCCCGTTGGACTTGACTAATATTCCCCCACGCTTGGGGGTTTCCTTCGCCTCTCCGGGAGACCCTGTAGATTGGTCCGAAGGCGCTACCTTTTCGTCTGAGGTTGCAGGTGTTGCTGCTGGGGCGCAGGCAACTGCTATAACCATAGATAACCCGACCAGCATCAATGCGAGCCTTGTTTGGATATTCGACATCCTTACCTCCTTAAACACTACTACGACACGAGGAATTTGCTCTCAGTGGTGATCCTAGACATACTGCAAGGTTACGCTATCGCCCACCTCCTTTTTATTGACTTTCTTGATCCATTAGGTATTAACGCAGAGTATCGTACAGAGCAGTAGTTGTCAAGGGGTTTTTGCGTCTGAAACTCTGTGCCCATCCCCTAAAAAGCAGTCCCCCGATGGCCAGGCCATCGGGGGACTGGAGTATTACAGCCTCAGTGGCTCGCTACCGCTTGGGGGTAGAGGTGAACCATATGTCCTCAGCCCAAGACATATGGTTGCCGACAGCGCCGCCCAAACGCAACCCCCGCAGCCAGGGCTGTAGGGCCAGCGAAGTGGAGTAATGCCAGATTGGGACATAAGGAGCCATTTCGATGGCGTACAGTTGAGCCTCATTCAATAAGGCTGTCCGCTTCGCACTGTCCAGCTCCGCACCGGCGTCCTCGATGAGCTTGTCCATCTTGGAATCACTGAAGTTTGACTGGTTTCGTCCACCCTTGGAATGATAGAAGGTCGCGATCTGGGACAGGCCGTTGCTCTGGTGGATCGGGGGATATGCCTGCGCCTCGTAGTCGCCTTTGGCGGCCCGATTGAGGTTGATGGCGTTGTCCTGGGGCCTGATGGTGATCTTGACGCCAGGCAGGGCCTTCTCAATCTGGGCTTGGGCTATCACTCCGTAGTCTCGTATGCTGGCCGAGCCCATCATCTCGAATTCAAAGCCCTTCTCGTAGCCGGCTTCCTTCAGGAGCTGTCGGGCCTTGTCAATGGTGGCCTGACTCTTTGGGTGCTCATACTGTGGCATCTTGGCCAGCTCCTCCTGGCTCAGGGCCTCAGGGAAGACCCAGGGGATGGGGCCGGGGAGCTTCCACAGGGGCTTCCCCTCCCAATCGCCCGCTAAGGTCTGGCCGATCTCCACGGGGTTTACCACTAGGGCAATGGCTTGGCGCACCCGCACGTCGTCGAAGGGCTTTTTCTTTACGTTCATCATTATGCGTGACCAGGAACTGGCGGGGCGAAGTTGGATCCTTGTTCCAGGCTTGCCTTTTAGGACAAAGGCTTTATCGGACTCGCCTGCTGTAGCAATGAAGTCTATCTGGCCCGCTATAAAAGCGGCCTTCTCTGTGGAGGAGTCGGGAATCCAGATCTCATGTATACCGTCCAGGTAGGGCTGCCCCTGCTTCCAGTAGTTGGGGTTCCGCGTGTACTGTATCTCGGTCAACTGATTGAACTTGGTAGGGATGAAGGGCCCGCCATAGATGAACCGATCTACCGAGGGCACTGTAAGAGCCTCAACTCCGCCGAATGCCTCCCTAATTCCCTCAGGGAGAACGATGGCGCTGCGGTACTCCGCCAAGGCGTCCGGGAAGTAGGGGTCGACGTGGGAGAGGGTTATCTTCACCGTGTACTTGTCCACCGCTACGGCAGACGACATGGCTTCCACCTCAGCCTTCCTGGGGAAGCGCAGCTGCGAAAGTTCGGGGTAGAGTTCCCCTGACATGCTCTTCAGGCTGTAGATGATGTCTTTAGCCTCCACCTCGCGGCCGTTCACCGGAGGCTTGTCAAAGAACTTTAACCCTTTCCTCAGGTGAAGGGTGAGTTCCTTGCCGTCCTTGGAGAACTCCCAACTCTCTATAGCGTCGCCTTTGACCTGCGAGGTTTCAGGCTCCTTCTTCATCATGTACAGGGCTATTTGTGGGTTCCAGTTGTAGGACATCTGGCCCATAGCGGGGTCCATTCCCGCATAGCTGCTTGCTCCATTGGACTTGACTAATATTCCCCCACGCCTGGGGGTCTCTGTTCCCGTCGTCGCTGATGCTGGCTGGTCGCCCGGCGCTACCTTTTCGTCTGAGGTTGCAGGTGTTGCTGCTGGGGCGCAAGCAACTGCTAGAACCATAGATAACCCGACCAGCATCAATGCGAGCCTTGTTTGGATATTCGACATCCTTACCTCCTTAAACACTCTTATGTTACCAGGCTTCTGTTCTCATTCTGGGGATCAACGTTATTCTACCAAATTACTCTAATACCACCTCCTCTTGGCGACACTACCCGCATCGCATATATTACGGCAGAGTATCGCACAAAGAGGGGATTGTCAAGGGATGTAGGGTCGGGTAACGCCGTGGGTTCTCCGGGATAAAGAGCTGTGCCCCGATGGTTGAACCATCGGGGCACAGTGCTAGGGTCATCTGGTTAATCTCTATCGCTTAGGCGGAGAGGTGAACCACACGTTCTCCGTCCAGAGTATGAAATTGGTGGCCGGGCCCGGATTTATCCCCCGCACCCAGGGCTGTACAGCTAGCTGGCTGTAGTAATGCTGAAGCGGTATATAAGGGGCCAACTCCAAGAAGTATCGTTGAGCCTCTCTCAACATGGCCGTCCGCTTTTCAGTGTCCAGCTCCAGACTGGCGTCCTCGATAAGCTTGTCCATCTTGGCATCCCTGAGGAAAGCGTGGTTTCTCCCCCCTTTGGAGTACATGAAGGTCGAGAACTGGGCCACGCCGTTGGTCTCGTGGATTGTGCCATAGGAATCGATCTGGAAGTCGCCATTGACGGCCCGGTTCTGCCGGATGGCGTTGTCCAGGGGGTTGATCTTTATCTTGACCCCAGGAAGAGCCTTCTCGATCTGAGCCTGGGCGATAATCAGCTGCTCATCGGTTGTAGTCTTTATGGCCTGAAGCTCAAAGCCTTTCTCATATCCAGCATCGGCCAGGAGCTTACGGGCCTTGTCGATGGTGGCCTGGCTCTTGGGGTGCTCGTATTGCGGGAACTT
>JAENIT010000138.1 GCA_016844365.1 Dehalococcoidia bacterium | reverse complement strand
CTTGGGTGATTCCATCCTTGGTGTTCAAGAAATACTGTACTCAAGCAAAAGAAGTTTACGACCTTGATCTCGATTTAAGGCCTCGGGATCGTGACACTATTAGGAAGGAGCTCTTAGCACCTTACAAGAACAACTGGGACTTGCTTACCAGAACCATCGAGGATCTGGGAGACCTAATGGCTATGTACGAGAGTTTGGCTGCCCCAGAAGAGGAGTCAATGACCCTGGCCGAGTACGAGGCATTAAGGCGTAAGCGTGTATGAGGTTCGGCTACATAGCCGCAGAGTGCAACGGGAGCTGCGCTCTTTGCCTGAGCCATACCATAGTCGAGTGCTAACTGCGTTGCACGACCTAGAGAATGAACCCAGACCTCAAGGCTATTTGAAGCTAGAGGGCGATATTTACCGGATCAGAGTTGGATACTATAGGATCTTTTACTTAATTGACGATGCAAACCAACGCATAGAGGTCGGCACTGTCCGCCGCAGAAGCGAGTCCACATACCGAAATATTACGGAGTTGTTTAGCTTATGAACACATCCCGATCCCAACATCTATACACCGAGGCTCAGAAGTACATGCCCGGGGGCGTCTCAAGCCCAGTGCGGGCCTTTCGCGCGGTCGGGGGTAACCCCCTCTTCATCCAGCGAGGCGCAGGACCTCGCCTCTACGACGCCGACGGCAACTCCTACATCGACTACGTCTGCTCCTGGGGGCCCCTCATCCTGGGCCACGCCCACCCATCGGTGGTAGCCGCCATCGTGCAGGCCGTGGAGCGAGGCACCAGCTACGGCGCGCCAACGGAGGCGGAGATCGAGCTGGCAAAGCTCATCACCTCGGCACTGCCCTCCGTGGAGATGGTGCGCTTCGTCAACTCTGGGACCGAGGCCACGATGAGCGCCCTGCGCCTCGCCCGGGCCTACACTCGCCGAGACAAGATCATCAAGTTCGACGGTTGCTACCACGGCCACGCCGATGGCCTCCTGGTTAAGGCCGGCTCCGTCGTCGCCACCCTGGGCTTACCCGACAGCCCCGGCGTCCCCGAATCCTACGCTCAGCATACCCTGGTGGCCCCCTACAACGACCTGGAGGCCGTGGCCCGCCTCTTAGAGGCCAATCGAGGGCAGGTGGCGGTGATCATCGTGGAGCCGATGGCCGCGAATATGGGAGTAGTACAGCCCAAACCGGGCTTCCTCGAAGGGCTGCGCGATCTCACCAGAGACCACGGCTCTCTCCTCATCTTCGACGAGGTTATCACCGGGTTTCGAGTGGGATGGTCCGGAGCACAAGGACTTTACGGCGTACAGCCGGACCTGACCTGTATGGGGAAGGTCATCGGCGGTGGATTGCCGGTGGGAGCCTATGGAGGACGGCGAGAGATCATGGAGATGGTAGCTCCGATGGGTCCCGTCTACCAGGCCGGGACCCTGTCGGGGAACCCTCTGGCGATGGCCGCAGGGATGGCGACCCTGAGGGAGCTACAGCGTGAGGGCGTCTACCAGCAGTTGGAGGAGCGATCAGTTCGGTTGGCAGAGGGGTTAAAGGATGTGGCTCGTGAAGCTGGGACAAGAGTTGTTAGCAACCGAGTCGGCTCGGTAATGACCCTCTTCTTCACCGATCGTGAGGTTACCGACTACGCCTCGGCCCGAACATCCGACACCGTCAGATACGCCGCGTTTTTTCGGGCCATGCTGGAGCGGGGCATCTACCTGGCGCCCTCCCAGTTCGAGGCGGCCTTTGTGTCTGTGGCGCATACGGGCGAGGATATAGAGGAGACGATGAGGGCTGCGGCGGAGGCGTTAACTCAAATTAATCGGTAGTGTTTGCTCGAAGTGAGAATTATCAGCCCGCTCCTCTTATTGTCCCACTTGCTCTTTAAGCCGCTCTAGGATCCACATCCTCATCAGAGTGGTTGGGCCTATACCCTTCTCGTGGGCCAGAGAGCGGAGCTGTGCCAGGGACACCGTGTCCAAGCGGATGGTAATACCTTCCGACAGGTTTTTGGCAAATCGCACCTTAACGGGCTTGAACTCATCCCAGTAGTCCGCAAAACTGTGGGTGTCCCAGAACTCAGCCTCCTCCTGGTAGTTCTTGAAATCTGGTATCGGTGTTTTCTCTTTCCGCTTCTGCTCAGTCAATTTATCTTACTCCTTTATCTCTCCCATAGTCCCTTCGTTCCCTGCGGTCAGCTGGTCGAGCCGTCACTACGTAGTAGACATCTTCGCCCTCTGGCGCAAGAACTATGGCTAATATCCGTCCGGTCTGAGTGGGGCCAATGATGAGCAATCTCCCTTTATAGGTCTCGCGGTGGATAAATTCTCCCTCGCAGACCTCCTCCACCTCTTCTTGGGAGACGTCATGGCGTGCGATATGGGCCACGTTCCCTGCGTCCCAGATGAGTCGGCGTATAAAGAGCATAATCTATATTTATTGTACCACAATGCGTTACAAAGAAAGAGAACAACTAAGGCCGTTCCTTTGGGCTTTCGACTTGTGGTGAGCGCCGTCGAACCAAAGGAACGGCCTTATGGTTGGTTTAGTATCCTATCCCCTACTTCCCGTAGAGCCACTCCCGCTGCTGGTTGTACGTGTAGGCGTTATACAGGGCCTTGGCTCCTCGGGGCATGCCCCAGAAGGCTACCAGCCCCTTATCTAGCATCCCACAGGCTAGTTCGGTGACATTCGGCATAACGAAGGGGTTGTTGATGGTGATTACTGCGGCTATCGGCTTTTTGATCTGGGCTTGGCCCTTGAGCACGCTGGCCACCCGGTTGTTGAGAAAGTTGGGGTCACGAGGATTGGGGACCCCTGGAAGCTCCATCACAATGAAGTCGATGTTAGGGTCTTTATCCAGGATGCCGAGAGTCCTTAGCAGGCTCTCTTCAGTGCGAATGCTAGCGCCTTCAAAGGGGTTTCGGAAGCTGCCACCCATTCTTGTGGCGTAGGAGTCGATCTCATCGAAGGATTCCGTGCTGATAGCCGGCACCCTGAAACCTGCCTGAGAAAAGGTCTCGGTCAGCTCCGAGGCGTGTCCGCCGGAGACGCCCAGTAGGGCTACTCTGTCTCCCTTAAAAGGTGGGAGGTAGAGGAGGGCCTTTGCTGTATCCACCATCTCCTCCACGTTGCGGATCTTGATAGCCCCGCACTGGCGCAGCATGGAGTCCCACAGGGTCTCTGATGGGGACTTGCTGCCGGTGTGGGACATGGTGGCCCTTGAGGAGTCCTCCGTGAGGCCCACCTTCCACACCAGGGTCGGCTTCTCCTTGCCTGCAATTCTCAGTGCTCTAAAGAAAGCCCGGCCATCCCTGGCTCCCTCTAGGTACTATGATCTTGGTGTCCTCGTCCTGAGCTAGGTACTCCAGGATGTCGGTGCAGTCCACTACGTGGCCGTTGCCAAAGCTGACTGATTTGCTTACGTTCATCCCGTTGGCCTTGGCCTCCATGGAGAACCCCATAGCCTGGGTGCCGCTCTGGGATATGTAGCCGAAGTTCCCCGTTTCGCCGTAGTACTGCTGGTTATTCTGGCGCAGACCCACCTTGGGGTGGAATATGCCCATCCCGTTAGGCCCGATGAGGGGGGTCCCGGACTCCTCGGCCATCTTGATTAGGCGGTCCTCTAGCTCCGCGCCCTCAGGAGCTCCAGTTTCGGAAAACCCGGCAGTGAAGAAGTGGATGCCACCCACCTTCTTGGCAACAGCGTCTTTCATGACAAAGGGCGTGATCTTTTCAGGCACAGCAACGATTACATAGTCCACATCTTCGGGAATGTCCAACAGGCTCGCCACGCAGGGGAAGCCCAATTCCTGGGCCCCAGGCCACTCGTTCTTATCGATGTTAACGGAGTAGACCTTGCCACCGATGAGGCTACCAGCGTTCTTGAGCCAGTTGTAGTCGTTGAGCTGCTTGGCCCCCACTACTGCCACCACCTTCGGGTGGAACATGCGGTCCAGTTTCTCCTTGAGGTTCTCCATGCCTGCCTCCCTCTCTACCTCTCTGTTGTACCCAAGATGATGATAGGACTAGCGTATAGCTTCAATCGATAGCCATAAGGTATTGTTACTGCTTGTTGCTATAGTAGTCCAACAGCTTCCTCATAGCACCGGCTGCCCGCACGAAGGTCTGAAAGACCGGGATACCGCCCTCCTGAAGCTTGCGAGACGCCTCTCGCATCCGCTCCGGATCGCCGCGCATAGCGTCTCCACCCAGGACGGCCCAGAAGGGTTTGGTCATTTTCTCTTTATATCTTACTATCGTCTCTACTCGCTGGAGGATGGCTCCGGGATCAGCCCGGCCAAAGCCGCCGGCCCCTAGCTCCATCACTACAGCATCTACGTTGGGGTCTTGCTCCAGGATGTTTAGCACCTGACCCGCAGTCTCCTCCCGTCGCCAATTGCCGCCCCCTTCGATGGGGTTTCGGAAGCTGCCTCCCACCACACTGTAGAAGGACTCCAATTTCTCATAGGATTCCTCAGACAGCCGAGGGACTTTTAGCCCCTCCAATGAAAAGGCGTCGGAGATCTCTACGGAGTGGCCCCCGGAGGCGGCGATAAGTCCCATCCGGGGAGGGGTAGATATGGGAGGCGAAAAGAGGATGGCTTTGACAGCGTCGATGGTCTCGGCCATGCCGTGGACGTTTACGACGTTGCACTGCTTCAGCATCGCATCCCATATCGCAGAGGGTATGGCAAGAGAGCCGGAGTGGGAGCTGGCGGCCCTGGCCGACTCTTCCGTAATTCCTCCCTTCCATATGATCACAGGCTTGCGCTTGGCTACCTCACGCAGGGTCTGGAAGAAGCGTCGGCCGTTCCTTGTTCCTTCCACGTACATAGCGATGACCTTAGTATCTGGATCATCGGCGAAGTACTCCAGATAATCGTAGTTATCTAGAACGACTCCGTTGCCAAAGCTGACTACCTTGCTAATGCCAATACCGTCTCTATTGGCCTCAATGCTGAACCCGGAGCCCTGGCTGCCGCTTTGAGAGATGAAAGCGACGCCCCCGGTGGCATCCTCTCCAATAGCCTGTTCCCCACCGAATCGAAGACCCAGCTTCGGGTTGTATATTCCCATGCAGTTGGGTCCTACGAGATTCAAGTCGCCTTCCTTGGCCATCTCGGTCACCACGGTCTGGAGCCGCCTTCCCTCATCAGTCCCCGTTTCGGCGAAACCCGATGTGTAGAGAGT
>JAENIT010000137.1 GCA_016844365.1 Dehalococcoidia bacterium | reverse complement strand
TACGGAGGGCTGCGACTCATAGACGATGTGCCCGTCCATGTGGCCTTGCAAGAAGGGTTTTTCCTGCAAGAGAACCTGGAGGTTGAGGTCATCGATTTCAACAGCGCGTTAGAGCGGAACACTGCCCTACAAGCTGGGCGTGTGGACACTGGCATCTATGACATTCTCCAGCCCATTTTCCTGAACAGGGAGGGGGAAGTAGTAAAGATAGTTCGCGCTGTTATGCGTCCTACGGAAGTGCGGGCTCAGTTTCCAATAGTAGCTGGAGCTAAGAGCGGCATCACAACAGTGGAAGGTCTTAAAAACAAGAAGATAGCCGTTGGAAAGAATACCGTGACGGAGTATGTGACTCACGCGATCCTGCTGGCCAACGGATTCGCCCCACGGGAGATTAGCACTATAGACATTCCCAACATAGCTCTGCGTCTCCAGATGGCAACAGAGGGCCAGGTGGATGCCGTAACCCTCCCAGAGCCTTTGGCCAGCCTGGCCGTTGCGCAGGGCGGGAAGGTGGTGGCCGACGACCGTGGCGGCAAGGTGATCGGGCAGGTCTCCAGCCTCCCCTTTTCCCAGGCGATGATTAAGGAGAACCCGGACGCGGTTCGAAGGTTCCTCAATGCCTACGAAAAGGCGGTAGAGGCTTTTAACAGCAACCCGGAGAAATACCGAGAGCTAATGAATCGAGTGGGGCGAGTACCCGAAGCGTTGCAGAAATCTATCCAACTCCCAGTCTTTCTGAAGTCGGGAATTCCCACGAATGAGGAGATATTAGCAGTAGGGAAGTGGCTGACTCAACAAGGAGTGATTACCGAGCCCCTTCCATACTCTTCAGTTGTGAGCTCTGAGTATCTGCCCAAGTAGCGAGGGCCAGTGATAAGTGTAAGCGAAGTAACATTTTCCTATAACGGTGGGAGCCCAGTTTTCGATGATTTCTCTTGGGGAGTGGCGTCCGGAGAGATGTGGTCGATCATTGGGCCTTCGGGATGCGGTAAGTCCAGTCTACTTTACCTGATGTCTGGATTGCGCCAACCACAGAGAGGATACGTGCAGGTCAATGGTGAGACTATTAAGGGGCCACAACCCAACGTTGGGCTGATCTTACAGGACTACGGGCTGCTTCCCTGGGCCACCATTTACGAAAACGCGGCACTGGGGCTCAAGCTTAGAGGAACAGAGCGAGATGAGGAGAGACATCGGGTGGGAATGTGGCTCGAGACTTTAGATTTGACCTCGGTGGCTGAGCGTTACCCCTCACAAATCAGCGGAGGCCAGCGACAGAGGGTTGCTATTGCCAGGACGCTAGCTATGGAGCCTGAGATCCTGCTCATGGATGAACCCTTTGGCTCTTTGGATGCCATCACAAGAGAGAGTCTGCAGGACATCATTCTTGACCTTAGAAGGCGCTTATCTATCACTACAGTTGTGGTTACACACAATATAGAAGAGGCTGTTCTTCTAGGAAGAAAGATTATGATCCTGTGTAATCCCCCTAATCTGAAGCCAATAGTCTTGGACAACCCCGAGGCAGGCAACCCAGAGTATAGAGATGATAGTGAATTTTACATAACCTGTCGTGGGGTCAGAGAGAGTATTGGTAAAGTAGCCAAGAGGTGCTGACAGAGTGGTCTTAAGCAAAAAAGAGACAGCTCTCGCCGCGGTGCTCCTTATTGTGTTGTGGCAGGTAGCGGCGATGATGGTGGCAAGAACTATATTGCCGCCACCTACAGAGGTAGCGCGGACATTTTTTGTGGAGCTACCACGAGGACTCGGCAGGCATATAGCCGTTAGTTGGTGGCGTTGCACCATTAGTTTAGGAATAGCAGTGTTGGTGGGTGTGCCCCTGGGACTGGCGCTGGGGCAAGGAGGAAGGTTGGGAAAGCTGTTAGCGCCCTTTATTTACATAACATACCCCATTCCTAAAATTGTGCTTCTGCCCATATTGCTCCTTGTTCTGGGCATCGGCGAAGCCAGCAAGATATTTCTAATAAGTTTAATCCTGGCTTACCAGGTTGTGATAGTGGTTCGGGATGCGGCTAGCAACATTCGCCCTGAGCTCATCTACTCAGTCCGTTCTCTAGGAGCAGGCAGTCTTCAACTCCTGCGCCACGTTTATTTCCCAGCTTGTCTGCCATCGACCATTACAGCTCTCCGGCTTAGCAGCGGCACTGCCATAGCCGTTCTCTATATAGCCGAGTCCTTTGCCACGAAGTCGGGGCTTGGGTTCTATATAATGGACACCTGGCAGACTTTTGCTTACAGGCAAATGTACTCTGCTGTGGTGGCCATGAGTCTCCTGGGTTTGGGCATATATATAGGTTTGGATAGAATTGAGGGGTGGCTTTGCCGGTGGGTGCGCGCCGGAGGCACCTAATTATGGTCGCTCTTAAGGAAGCCGCTAAAGCAAGATACGTTTCTCAGATGTTCGCCCGCATCTCCCGGCGGTACGATCTCCTCAACGCGGTTATGAGCTGGGGCCAGGATCAGGGGTGGCGACGACTCGCCGTGAAGATGGCAGCGCCCAGTGGTGAGGGACTTGGTCTGGATGTGGCTGCAGGAACAGCCGATCTGACTCTTGAGCTAGCTAAAGCCAGCAGGGCCGTGGTAGCTCTGGACCTATGCAAGGAGATGATGGTTGGAGGGAGGATAAAGCTGGCTCAGTTGGGAATGTCCGAGCGGGTGACTTTCATCGAAGGTAATGCCTTGGAGATGCCCTTCCCCGACGACGTATTTGAGTGTGTGACTGTAGCCTTTGGAGTGCGCAATATGGACTCCCCCTACCACGCCTTCTGCGAGATGCGGCGGGTGGCTGTGCCTGCGGGTAGAGTGGTATGTTTGGAGATATTGCGCCCAGACGACGGTATCCTCGGGCGTTTGTATAATTTATATCTAAACATGGCTATCCCGCGGCTGGGGCGCTGGCTGGCTGGCGACTTGGAGGCTTATAGATATCTATCGGAGTCCGTGGTCCACTTCAAGGGCCCAGAGAGCTTGAAAAAAGATATGGAGATGGCCGGTCTAAGAGATGTTCGGTACCGCACCCTTAACTGCGGTACGGTATCTATCCATGTGGGAATAAAGTAGCAATCCAGGAGGGGCTATGAACGACGAAATACCCGAGGTAGTGATCCTCAGGTTGCCTTTGTACGCTAGGGTTCTGGACTATATATTATCTCAGGGCGTTCAGGTCGCCAGTTCCCAGGCTTTGGGTAACTTGCTCCAGGCCACTCCCGCGCAGATCAGGAAGGACCTCAGCTATTTCGGCCGATTTGGCAAACAGGGCAGAGGATATAACGTATCCTACCTTCTAGGAGAAATCAGGCAAATCCTTGGATTAGACCACGCATGGCATATGGCGGTGGTGGGGACAGGGCAGTTGGGTACCGCTATAGTTAATTACGCTGGTTTCGCTGACCAGGGGTTCATGATTGTGGCCGCCTTTGACAGCGACAGC
>JAENIT010000011.1 GCA_016844365.1 Dehalococcoidia bacterium | reverse complement strand
GAACCAGAGGAGGTTACGGCGCTATCCCGACGGATATATATATTTATGATCTTGTTCGTTGCGGTTCTGGCCATCCTCTTTAACGGGGCCCAGGCGCTGAACGGACTGCTGCGCCTGGTTCTTGGAGAGCCCGCCAGCCGCCGATTCCTGAGCAGCCTTTTCACCAACATGGGAAACGTAACTGTAGTGGGTCTCTTTCTGTTTTACCACTGGCGAGTGTTGCAAAGAGATCGAGTGGTCATTGGGGCTATGCCTCAGCAACGATCCATCGCCGTAACAGCACTGGCGGCGGATGTCTTCCAGGGTAAGGTTAACCAGCTACAGGAGGCCTTGGGATCGAAAGTGGCCCTCTTAAGAGAGGTGTCACATACCGAGGGTATCCCTGATATCCACGAGGGTGGGTTCTCACCGGATGAACTGGCGGACATAATGAGCAAGGTACATGACTCCCCCAGCGCTAAGGTATTGTTAGTTTTCACCTCATCAGGAGTAGAGGTGCATCCCTATACATAAGGTGCTGATGTGCATATCCTAGACGATCAAGAAACATACAGACGAGTGGACCCCTCCGGTATGAGGGATCTCATCCGTGGTTTGCATCTGCAGTGTCTCGATGCATGGACAAGGGCCAAGGCTCTACCTATACCTCCAGAATATAGAGGTGTGAATAACATAGTGGTATCTGGGATGGGTGGCTCAGCCATCGGCGGGGATATTGTAAGGGCCATAGCGTACGAGGAGAGTCCAGTTCCCTTTTCGGTTCTTCGAGACTATACCCTTCCAGCTTTTGTGGACAGTAACTCTCTGGTAGTGGCCTCCAGCTACTCAGGTAACACTGAAGAGGTCCTGTCAGTTTTTGACCAGGCCTTGGAGCGAAGAGCTAAGGTTATGGCGCTGACAGCCGGAGGCAGGCTTCTAGAAAGTACCCAGCGCCTGGGTCTCCCCACCTACGTGATACCTTACAAGGGCCCTCCTCGGACCGCTGTTGGCCACGGAGTAATGCCGTTGTTGTGGCTGCTATGCACACTCGGCTTTTTGACCGATAAGGAGGCCGATGTGGAGGAGACAACAGCGGTCTTGGAGAGTCTGAGCCAAGAGCTGAGTGAAGAGACGCCATACTCTAGGAACCCCGCGAAGATGATGGCGGCTAAACTGCATGGCCGTCTGGCCTTGGTCTATGGGGCAGGCATCCTATCACCGATCGCCAGCCGATGGAAGGCACAAATGAACGAGAACGGCAAGAGCTGGGCATTCCATGAGCTACTTCCGGAGCTTCACCACAACGCCGTCGCGGGGTATCGCTTCCCTGAATGGCTTGCCCAGAAGGTGTTGGTGATCTTTCTTGCCTCCTCATCTCACAACCACCGGATACAGGAACGGTATCGCATAACCCAGACGCTGCTGGACGAGGCTGGTGTTGAGTATGAACGCGTGGACGCAGTTGGAAAATGTTCTCTCAGTCAGACCCTGAGCGCGGCTCTGTACGGCGACTATGTAAGCCTATATCTGGCGATACTGAACGGAGTGGACCCGACCCCTGTTGATGCCCTTGATTTCGTAAAGGGCGCTCTGAATAGCTCCCTCTATAAGTAGCCGCGGCAATAGGCCGTGGACTATCCCCTAAACGATGAACAGAGAAAGCTATAGTCCCAGGCCGCCTCGATAGCCGCAGACGAGACGGCCTGAGAAGTCATCCACGCCGCAATGGCGGTAGGCGGAGGGATTTCCTTCGCCAAGGGCTGCGCTTTAGTGAGGTACCTCAGAGACACCAGAGCCGGCGTGGTTATGCTCCCCCAGGACAACTTGGTCAAGCTGATGCTGGGGGAAGCCGTCCTGGAACTGTGACTACCGCTTGGTGTATTGGGGAGCCTTACGGGCCCGCTTGAGGCCGTACTTCTTCCGCTCCTTGACCCTGGAGTCTCGTGTTAGCAGCCCCTCATGCCGCAAAGTGGGCCTGTACGCCTCGCTGCATTTTACCAGCGCCCTGGCGATGCCCAAGCTAATGGCGCCGCTCCAGCCGGTTATGCCGCCGCCCAAGACTTTAACAGTAGCGTTAAACTTGTCTGCGTTATCGGTTACCCGGAGGGGGCGTAGTATCGCGGACTGATGAAGTGGACGGTTGAAGTACTCCTCATACGGCTTTCCGTTAACTACGATGCTTCCATTGCCACCAGGAATCAACCTAACCCGAGCTATTGCGCTCTTACGTCGCCCAACGGCGGAATAGTATAACTGATCTGCCATCTCTTAAGTCCTCACCTAGCCTTGTTCGACACGCGCTGTTGGAGCAGCTATCTTTTCACTGTGTATGATCTGTGCCTGGTGCGGATGGTTATCACCCGCGTACACTTTAAGTCTTCGAAACATGGCCCTGCCCAGGGGGTTGTGGGATAACATTCCACGCACAGCGTGCTCAATGACTCTGTTTGGACGGGTCTGGAGAAGCTTTTCCAGCGATATGGTCTTCAGCCCGCCCGGGTAGCCTGAGTGTCGGTAGTACGTCTTCTGTTTCGTTTTGTTGCCGGTCACCTTTACCTTAGCCGAGTTGATCACTATTACGTAGTCGCCGATGTTCAAGTGGGGGGCGTAAATGGGCTTGTGCTTGCCCCTCAGCACCTGGGCCACCTTGGAGGCCAGACGACCCAGAGTTTGGTCGGTGGCATCAAAAACGTGCCAAGTGGGGTTTATGTCCGATGCTTTAGTGCTGTATGTTTTCAATTTGAGCTCCTTGCCTCATCAGCTCGGGTTTCCATCAGGATACTTCACCCTCGTCAAATATAGACCCCATGGTGGCACCACTGGTCCCGCTGCTCCAGGGGTACGGTCCGCCAACATCCTATGAATGTCATTTGCTCCCAGTTTGCCCAAGCCCACTTGTAGTAAGGCTCCTACTGTTCGCCTGATCTGCTGAGGCAGAAAAGACTCGGCCTCTATATCAAAGAAGACCTTGTCTTCTACACGAACCACCTCAGCCCGATAAACCGTACGAATAGTGCTCTTTTTGCCCGCCAGGGCGGGGGATGTGAACGCCGCTAAATCATGATTCCCTACCAAGGCGTGGCTTCCCTCTGCCATGGCGACTATATCCAACTCCCGGTTAAAGTAATACGCTCGCCCCATTTCTAACGGAGAGGGCTCTTTCCGGTTCAGGACTATGTATCTATAAACTCTACTCAGAGCGCCTCGCCTGGGATCGAAGCTGACTGGCACCTCGTGTGTACTCAGGACTACTATACTGCTCGGTAGATGGTAATTGAGAGCTTTTGTAAAAGTATTCGGTGTTAGAGCAGAGCCCGTAGGGAAAGCTACCACCTGCCCGTTAGCGTGTACCCCGGCGTCAGTCCGGCTAGCCCCCTTGATCCTTACCGGGCTCCCTAGCAGCCGATCTAGGGCTGCCTCAACCTCTCCCTGGATTGTTCGAGCGTTGCGCTGGAGCTGGAACCCACCGTATCCTGTGCCATCGTACTCTAGGATTAAAGCCAGTTTTCTTGCCAGCAAGAGATTAAGGCATCAGCTCTAATTGCACCATCGGCGCTCCGTCCCCCAATCTATGCCCCAGTTTCGAAATGCGGGTGTAACCCCCTTGCCGTTCCGAATAACGCTGGGATTGCACTGAGAAGACCTTCTCGACGGTATCCCGATCTCGCACAAAGGCTAAGGCCTGTCGGCGGGCGTGAAGGTCACCCCTCTTGCCCAGGGTTACCATTTTCTCCGCCATTCCTCTCGCCTCTTTAGCCTTGGCTTCCGTGGTGCGGATCCTCTCATGCTTGAGAAGATCGGTGACCAAGTTGCGATACAGGGACATTCTATGCCCCGTTGGCCTACTAAGTTTACGCCCGCTTATGCCGTGTCTCATGGCCTGATTCTCATTTGTCTAATAAATATATGGCGTTTGTTATGGTTTAAGATTAGTCGCCCTCTGCCACAGGCTGTTCCACGCCTTCCTCTTTGAACGCGGGGAGGCCGAACTCGGCCAAGCGCTCCCTCAATTCCTGCATGGACTTCTCGCCGAAGTTCCGGATCTGCATAAGCTCGTCAGGAGTCTTGGACATTACATCTACCACCCTGGTCAGATTGTGACGTTTTAGTGCGTTGTAAGCCCTCACGGATAGATTGAGCTCGTCGATAGGTATATCCAGGTTTTCGGCGTGAAGACCGCTTCCCAGCAGAGCCTGTCGGCCCAGCCCTTTGCCAACACCTGGGCCGAGGCTCCTGAAGATGGATAGCTGTCCCACGAGTATCTGGGCGCTTTGGGTAATAGCCTCCATGGGTGATATAGTGCCATTGGTCCACACTTCAAGTATCAGACGGTCGTAGTTGGTTCTTTGTTCTACTCGGGTGTTTTCCACTCTATAGTTAACTTTGTTCACTGGAGTGAAGATAGCATCCACAGGGATTATACCTATTGGTAGACCCTCCTCTACGGTGGATGGCACATACCCTTTTCCGTGCTCCACATTAAACTCCACGGTGAGGGTAGCATCCGGAGAGTCTAGGGTAGCCAGGTAATGCTCTGGGTTTGAGATCTCAAAGTCTGCCGAAGGCTTAATATCGGCAGCAGTTACCACTCCTCTTCCTGAGACTTCGAGGTATAGCTTGCCTGGACGGTCCGATAGCGGTTTGAGTTTCAATTCTTTAACGTTCAGGAGGAACTCTATAGTGTCCTCCTTCACCAAGGGTATTGGGGAGAATTCGTGGGGCACTTCGTTGATCTTAACCCAGGTTACTGCAGCGCTAGGAAGAGAGCTCAGAAGCACTCGCCGTAGGCTGTTCCCTATGGTTGTGCCCATTCCGCTCTCCAATGGTTCCACTACCAACCGAGCATATCTCTCATCGGCCGCCACTATTTTTATTTCCGGTACCACCATTTCAGCCACAGTTACTCTTCTCTCCCATTTGTGCAACTATCTGGAGTAATAATCCACGATGCTCTGTTCAATGATTTTGGCGTCTATTTCCTCTCTGACAGGTGGGCGTAGGACTCTGCCCACCACGCTGTCCATATCTAAACTAAGCCAGGGGGGAATTAACTTGCTCCTTAAGGTCGCCTTTACAGTTTGATATAACTCGCTTTTGGCGCTGGTAGGATGCCATGTTATGACATCACCGGGTTTCGCGCTATAAGACGGAATATTAACCCTACGGCCATTGACGTTAATATGCCCGTGGTGCACCACCTGCCGAGCCTGGTTTCGAGAGTCGGAAAAACCCAACCTGTAAGCTACATTATCCAGGCGCATCTCCAGCATTTGCAGTAGATTCTGTCCGGTGACTCCCGGCCGGCGTTCTGCCATTGCAAAGTGCTTCCTGAACTGGCGTTCCAACACTCCATAGATCTGGCGGGCCTTCTGCTTCTCTCTCAGTAGAAGGCCACGGTCGGACTGTCTACGCCTTCGGGCAATGTGCTGGCCCGGGGGCACGTTGTGGCGCTCGATAGCGCACTTGGGCGTGGTGCAACGCTCTCCCTTCAGCATCAGTTTTTCACCGGCGCGGCGGCAGAGTCTACAAACGGGTCCTGTGTATCTAGCCATTAACTACACTCGCCTTCTTTTGGGAGGTCTACATCCATTATGAGGAATTGGTGTTACGTCCCGAATGCTGGTTATGGTGAGCCCAGCCGCCTGAAGAGAGCGGATGGCCGCCTCTCGACCGCTTCCGGCTCCTTTAACGAAAACGTCCACTTGGCGCAGACCATGCTCCATGCCCCTCCTTGCCGTCTGTTCTGCCGACATTTGAGCAGCATAAGGGGTGCTCTTACGAGAGCCCTTGAATCCTGAAGTGCCTGCGCTTCCCCAAGACAACACATTTCCATTGGGATCAGTGATGGTCACTACAGTGTTATTGAAAGTCGCTTGGATATAAGCCCTACCAACGGGCACGTGCTTTCTTTCTCTGGTCCTACGAACTCTTCTTCTCTCTGCCATATAGTTCTCTTTATTTTACTTCTTAGCGGCGGCGCGCCTGCGGCCGGCCACGGTCTTTCTATTGCCCCTCTTGGTCCTGGCATTGGTCTTGGTGCGTTGTCCGTGGACAGGAAGGCCCCGACGGTGACGCACGCCTCGGTAGCAGCTTATCTCCGTAAGACGCCTTATATTAAGGCCAACCTCTCTACGAAGGTCACCCTCTACCATAATGTCCTTGTCTAGGGCATCGCGAATACGGGCTATCTCTTCCTCGGTCAGGTCCTTGGTCAGAGTGTTAGGGTCAACTCCACTCCCGCTAAGAATCTTGCTGCTCATAGCGGGCCCCACTCCGAATATGTAGCTTAGTGATATGTTTATCCGTTTGTTGTTGGGGATGTCTACCCCAGATATTCTTACCACGGATGCCTCCTAAACTGTTTAGCCTACGCCGACAGCAGCCAGACGGCGATGTTAAGGCTTCTACCCCTGCCGTTGTTTATGCCGAGGGTTCAGGCATATAACCCTTACTATGCCTCGGCGGCGGATTATCCGACATTTTTCGCATCTGCGCTTTACCGATGCGCTAACCTTCATGGTATTCGTCCTGCTTCGCTATTTGAATCGATACGTAATGCGACCCCGGCCGAGATCGTATGGAGATAGCTCAACCAGAACCCGATCGCCGTTTAGGACTCTAATGAAATTGAGTCGAATCTTTCCAGATACGTGGGCCAACACACGATGCCCGTTGGCCAACTCTACCCAAAACACAGCGTTGGGCAGAGCCTCAACCACTTTCCCTTCAACCTCTATCGCCTCTTTCTTCGCCATACTGGGTCCAGTTAGGTCCCTCTTTACCTCCCCACGAACGAATTTACAGTAACCATTTTATAGGTCGGGCTTCCTGGCGTCAAAGGGTTGTGAGAACCTCAGTCCCCTCATCAGTTATGGCGATTGTATGTTCGAAGTGGGCTGCCAGGCTCCCATCTAGGGTGAACACCGTCCAGTGATCCGATCCCACTCTGGTTCGCCATCCTCCCATATTTACCATAGGCTCAATAGCTATCGCCATCCCCCTTCGCAGAACCGGTCCAACCCCTGCTGGCCCATAGTTGGGGATCTGTGGATCCTCATGGAGGTCTCGCCCTATTCCGTGCCCTACATACTCCCGAACTACGGAGAATCCTCTGGGCTCCACATACCCTTGGATTGCAGCCGATATGTCTCCAATCCTGCCTCCGGCCTTGGCTTTAGATATGCCAACAATCAATGCCTGCTTAGCGGTATCGATAAGACGCTTCCCCTCCGGGGAGATCTCCCCTAAACCTATAGTGACGGCGTGATCGCTCTGAAAGCCTTTATAGATAAGCCCTGCGTCTATGCTAACGATGTCGCCATCTTTCATAACCCTGGGCCCGGGTATTCCGTGGACGATCTCATCATTTATGCTTACACAGATGTGCGCCGGATAATCTTTGTACCCCAAGAACGACGGCGTGGCCTTATGGGCCTTGATCTCTTTAGCTGCAATCTCGTCCAACTCTTTTGTAGTGATGCCAGGTCGCGCCTTCTCCACCAGCACTGCCACAACCTCCGCCAGTAGACGCCCGGCCTCACGCATTACGGCGATCTCTCTATCTGATTTTATTATTATACCCTTTTCGTTCATTGCAAAGAGCTAACTCTTATCGCCACCCCACTCGATTATTTTATGGCCTGGCTCACTGACTGCCCTACTGCTTCTATGGACTTCTCACCGTCCACCTCTTTCAGCTTGCCCTGCTTCTTATAATAGTTGATAAGAGGCTCCGTCTCTGCGAAGTACACGTCAAGCCGTCTTCGGGCGGTCTCCGATGTGTCGTCTGAGCGCTGGTATAGCTCACCGCCACAGTGGTCGCACTTTCCAGAGGTCTTGGGCGGCGATGTAACCATGTGGTAAGGGGTCTGGCAGTTCCTGCATATCCAGCGCCCGCTGAGACGCCTAAGCAGCTCGCCAGTGGACACTTTCATGTAGATCACCCGGTCGATACCTTTTTTCTCCGTGACGAATACGTTGTCCAGTGCTTCGGCTTGCGATACTGTGCGAGGGAACCCGTCCAGGAGACAGCCTTTGTGGCAATCATCCATCTCCAAGCGAGCCATGACCATACGTATAGCTATTGCATCGGGCACGAGTTTGCCCTGGTCATAATAGCTCTTGGCTATTTGCCCTAACTCGCTTCCGCTATTAATGGCCTCTCGAAAGAGGTCACCTGATGCCACGTGCGGCACGGATAGCTCCTTGGATATGCTGGCAGCTTGGGTTCCTTTCCCAGCGCCCGGGGCGCCCAAAAGCAGGACATACATATGCCATCCCCTCCCCTATCTTATGAACCCTTCGTATTGGCGCATCAGGAGTTGAGCCTCTAGTTGTCTCATGGTATCTAGCGCCACTCCCGCGACTATCAGAATTGCTGTGCTGCTAATCTGAATAGCTTGGACAGTTGTGATAAGTTGGGCAAAGTAGGGCATGACCGCTACTACGCCCAGGAATACAGCTCCAGCCCAAGTTATTCGTATTAGCACGGAGTTAAAGTAATCCGCTGTTGGGCGGCCTGGCCTTATACCAGGCACGAATCCCGAGTTTTTCTGCAGATTCTCTGCCAGGTTTTGCTGTTGAAATACAACCAAGGTGTAGAAGAATGCGAAAGCTACTACTAAAATGAAAAGCAATGCCCAGTAGAAAAAGCCAGTAGTGTCGAAAAGTCGGTTAATAAAGCTGGCCGTGTTTTTCACCCATGATATATCAGAGACAGTGAAGTAGCTGGCTACTGTTCCCGGGAAGATCATGATAGAGAAAGCAAATATTAGAGGTATCATGCCGGCGGAGTTGACCCGCAGAGGTATGTAGCTAGCTCCGCTCTGGCGGTACATCCGTCCCCCTCGGAACTGGCTACGGGAGTACTGCACAGGCACCCGTCTTTGGGCCTCAGTAAAGAACACAACCGACGCCAGGATCAATACCCCTATGATTGCCAGCACTAGCAAACCTCCAAGGTTGTTGGTGGTAAGGAAGGACTGACCTAAAAGCTGAGGCAGGCCGGACACTATCCCGCCGAAGATGATGACAGATACTCCGTTCCCTATGCCGTGTTCAGTTATAAGCTCTCCTATCCACACTAGAAGCACAGTGCCCGCGGTCATGGAGATAACCATGGCCAGTGTTAGAAGGATGTTCCCGCCTACAAGACCTACTCCACTCACGACTCCCTGGCTTTGCAGCAGAATGAGCTGGCCGTAGGCCTGAAGCGCGGCCAGGGGGACCGTTAGCCAATGGGTGTACTGGTTTATCTTGTGCCTGCCCATCTCGCCTTCCTTGGCTATGTTGGCTAATGCGGGGATGACCGGAGCCATCAACTGCATTATGATGGAGGCGGTTATATAGGGATAGACCCCCAAGGAGGCCACGCTCAGATTCCTGAAGGCCCCGCCGCTGAAGAGGTCTAGAAATCCCAGGAGTTGGTTCTGCTGGAGAAGACTCTGGAGACGGAACAGGTCCACTCCGGGTACTGGGACGTGGGCAATAAAGCGGAACGCTACCAGCATACCGAAGGTGAACAGTAGTTTACGCCTCAGGTCCGGGGATTTCCAGGCGTTGATTAAGTTTTCAAGCATCTATCTTTCCCACGGCTTGGCCGCCTGCGGCCTCGATTTTAGCTGCCGCAGAGACGGAGAACCTGTCCGCCTCCACAGTTAGTCTACGACTTAACTGACCGTCTCCCAGTATCTTTACGGGAAGTTCGAGGGACTTTATTATCCCTACCTGTTTCAACGCTTCTCGCGTGACCGTGGTGTCCGGTTCAAACGTGTCAAGGCGGCCCACGTTTACTATCTGGTATTCCACCTTGAATATGTTCGTGAAGCCCCGCTTACTGGGCATCTGGGCATCCGCTTAATGAGGGGCAACTGGCCACCTTCAAAGCCACGACGTATCTTGCCTCCAGCTCGGGCCTTTTGTCCCTTAAGGCCCCTGGTGGAGTAGGTACCGTGACCACTGCCGTTGCCACGACCCACCCGCTTCTTGGCATGTTTTGAGCCGATTGGAGGCTTCAGTTCATGAATTCTCATCAGTGAATTCCTCTACTGTTACCAAGTGCACCACCTTCAGTACCATCCCTCTAATAGATGGATTGTCCGGTTGTATTACCTTGTGGTTAAGACGGCGAAGCCCCAAGGCCTTAATGGTTCTCTTTTGGTCATCCTTGTAGCCTATAGCGCTCTTTTTCCAGGTGATTAACAGCTTACCTCCCAACGCTGGCCTCCCGTCCCCCCCGGCGAGCCTCTAGCCGCTTGTGCCGGCTCTCAACGGGATCTCTTAGCTCAGTGAGGGCTTGGATGCATGCTTTAACCACGTTTATGGGGTTGTTATTCCCCAAGGATTTAGTGAGAACGTCCTTTATGCCCGCAGCATCTACCACGGCCCTAACGCCGCCGCCAGCCACTATTCCGGTCCCTGGGGAAGCGGGCTTAAGAAGGACTTTAGACGCTCCATACTTGGATAAAATCTCATGGGGTATAGTGGCGCCAGACATCGGAACACTGATAAGGTTCTTTTTGGCTAGCTGTACCCCCTTTCTGATCGCCGAGGGGACATCGTTGGCTTTCCCTAGAGCCACCCCTACGTGGCCGTTGCCGTCTCCTACTACCACCATCGCGCTAAAGCTAAAGCGACGGCCACCCTTTACAACCTTGGCCACCCGATTTATCCGAACCACTCGCTCTGCTAAAGTGAGCTCGTCCGGGTTAATGCGGGATCTTACTTGTGTTGATACCATATTATCCTACATTGCCTCAGAAAATTAGACCCGATGTCCTAGCTGCTTCTGCCAGAGCCTTCACTCTGCCGTGGTACTTATATCCACCGCGATCGAAGACCACATTACTCAACCCCTTTTCCAGAGCCCTAACTGCGATTAAGTTCCCAACTAGCTGCGCGATCTCAGTTTTAGTTTTGCCGTCCTTGGATTCTCTGAGTTCAGGGTCAAGGGTGGAGGCAGAGGTTATAGTGTGTCCTACAGTGTCATCAATAACCTGCGCGTAAATATGGGTCAGGCTACGGAAGACCGCCAAGCGTGGGCGCTCCACCGCTCCCCTAACCTTTTTGCGGATCCTCAAATGTCGCCGCTTCCGAGCATCCCTGGGTGTTTTAGCCTTAGCCATGTTTGTACACTCCCTTACCTCCTCCCGACCTTCCCGGACTTGCCAGCCTTACGTCTAACGACTTCATTGGAGTAGCGAATTCCCTTGCCTTTGTAGGGTTCAGGAGGACGCACGGCTCGGATGTTGGCGGCTACCTGCCCCACTAGTTGTTTATCGATGCCTTCCACAATTATCCTGGTGTTTCCCTGCATTGAAAGGGTTATCCCTTGAGGTGGGATGATTTCCACGGGGTGCGAGTAGCCCACTTGTAGCACAAGGTTTGTCCCAGACTGTTGAGCTCTATATCCAACGCCAACCATCTCCATTTCACGGCGAAACCCCTGGGATACACCATCTACCATGTTTGCCAAAAGACTCCTGGTTAGGCCATGAAGGGCCCTATGCTGGTGCTGGTCGCTAGGCCGCGAGACTACTAGCGTTTCGTCGACAAGCGCTATTTTCATGTCTGGGTGGATGGTAATAAAAAGCTGGCCCTTGGGGCCGGCAACTGTCACCTGCTGGCCTTGCATATCTACCGTCACCCCCGACAGTATCTGTATTGGTTTTCTTCCTATTCTTGACACGGCTACCCTTTCTAGAACTAACTCATTACCATATGTAGCACAACAGCTCCCCACCCTGACGTTGACGCCAAGCTTGCTGGCCTGTCATTACTCCATTTGGTGTGGAGAGAATGGCAATCCCTAGACCACCATAAACCCGTGGAATCTCCCCGCGTTGCACATACACCCTGAGGCCCGGCTTACTAACTCGCTTCAGGCCGGTGATGGCGGGTTGATGTCTATCTAGGTACTGCAAGTGTATCTTTATTGCACCTTGGACATTCTCATGGAGGCTTTCATACTCTCTTATAAAACCCTCCTCTTTCAGGATACCAGTAATGGCCAGCTTCATTTTAGAAGCCGGAACCAGCACAGAGTCATGCCGGGCCGTAATAGCATTACGGATCCTGGTGAGCATGTCAGCTATAGGGTCCGAAGTACTCACAAGGTCACCCCCATTACCAACTGGACTTTCTAACGCCGGGCAGGAGGCCATCCAAGGCCAACTCCCGGAAGCAAATGCGGCAAAGGGCAAATAGCCTGATGAAGGCCCTGGGACGGCCGCAACGTTGGCACCGATTGTACTGTCGTACCTTGTACTTCTGTGGTCTCCGAGCCTGTACTATTTTGGATGTCTTAGCCATACTTTCCTCTAGCTTTTGGCAAAGGGCATACCCAAGAGCTCAAGTAACCTCCTACCCTCTTCGTCAGTCCTGGCGGTGGTTACTATTGAGACCTCCAAGCCCCTGATACGATCGATCTTGTCGTACTCTATGTCCGGGAACATGATCTGCTCCCTTAAGCCCAGATTGTAATTACCTCGCCCGTCGAAGGAGTCCGCGGAGACTCCTCTGAAGTCTCGGATTCTGGGCAGAGCGGCGTTAATCAGTTTATCCAGAAAATGATACATACGCTCGCCACGCAAAGTCACCATAAGGCCTATGGGCATCCCGGCCCTAAGGCGGAACTGCGCTATGGAGCGCTTGGCCCTGGTGATTACACCTCGTTGTCCGGTTATGGTAGACAAGTCGTTAGAGGCGCTGTCCATAGCCCTCGCGTTCTGGATGGCTTCTCCTAGTCCTATGTTCAGGACCACTTTCTGGAGTCTAGGCACCTGCATGACGTTATTGTAGCCCATCTCCTGCATCAGGGCGGGCACCAACTCATTGGAGTAACGCTCCTTCAACCTTGTGGCCATCTAATCCACTACCTCGCCGCAGCGTTTGCAGAAGCGCACTTTAGCTCCCGTCTCCAGGAATTTGAAACCTATACGGGTTGGTTTGCTGCAGCTAGCGCACAGATACATAACGTTGGATACGTGGATGGGAGCCTCTCGCTCTATTATGCCCCCTTGTTGGGTAAGCCCTCTGGGACGAGAGTGGCGCTTTATCATGTTTACCCCTTCGACCACCAGACGCTCATCCTTGGGCATAACCCGCGCGACTCGCCCCTGCTTGCCCCGATCTTTGCCTGCTGTAACTACCACCGTGTCGTTACGACGAATCTTGGCCGCCATCACAGCACCTCCGGCGCCAGGGAGATAATCCTCATGAACTGTTTGTCGCGTAGCTCCCTGGCTACGGGACCAAAGATGCGGGTACCCCGTGGAGCGTTCCGCTCTGTCAGCAGGACGGCCGCGTTCTCATCAAAGCGTATGTAGGAGCCATCAGGTCGACGATATGGTTGGACTTGGCGAACAATAACGGCTTTTACCACTTCCCCTTTCTTTACCCCTGCTCCGGGGGCGGCTTGCTTCACGGTGGCGGTAATCACATCACCGACCCTGGCGTATCTCTTCCGAGTGCCACCCAGGACAGTTATGCACATGATCTCTCTGGCCCCTGAGTTATCGGCTACCTTCAGCCTGGTTTGCATTTGTATCATAACTTCTCCTCCACCTCCCCACTCTGATCACCCATTTCCGATTCGGCTTCTGCCTCTGAGTCAGTATTGGAATCACTCTCGCCAACCAAAGCTGTCCCATTATCCGTCAGGCCTTCTATTTCATCCTTCAGTTGAGTCTCCTCTGTGGCGACCAGACCGCGGCCCAAGACTGCTGCTACTCTCCATCGCTTATCTTTAGATAGAGGGCGGCTTTCAGTTATCTGCACCAGATCACCGACGACGCAAACGTTGCTTTCGTCATGGACTTTGAACCTCTTCCTGCTTTTTATTATGCGCCGATACAGAGGATGTGGCTTGCGAGTCTCCACCACTACCACCACCGTCTTATCCATCTTGTCGCTTACTACAACACCCTCCATGGTCTTGTGGCGAGCTTTAACCATCATGCCCCTCACTCTCCAGGGACTCTACCATCTCTCGAAGGAACTCCCTTTCTCTCATAACGGTCTTTATCCTGGCTATCCCTCTCCTGACTTTGGGAAGCTCTCTGTGGTTGGCCAACTGCTGAGTGGCCAGTCTAAACCTTAGGCTGAAAAGCTCTTTATAGGAGGCATCAAGACGCTCTTTCAACTCTACGTCTGCCAAGTCTCTAAACTCAGAAGCCTTACTCATAAATCTACAGCCTGCTTTGTAGAAATAGCCATCTCTTCATGCTCCGCAGCAGAGGCGCGGGCTGTAGGAGCAACAAGGGTACCCTCTCTGGTAAGAAACCTGGCGCCTATAGGGAGTTTAGCGGCAGCCAGGTGCATAGCCTCTTTAGCCACCTCTTCTGGAACACCAGCGATCTCGAATATGATCCTACCTGGTTTTACCACTGCCACCCAGTGATCCGGAGCGCCTTTGCCGCTGCCCATTCTAGTTTCCGCTGGCTTAGACGTTACCGGTCTGTCCGGGAATATCCTGATCCAGACCTTCCCACCTCTACGAACGTGGTGAGTTATGGCTCGCCGTGCTGCCTCTATCTGCCGGCTGGTGATCCATGCCACACCAAGAGCCTGTAACCCGAACTCGCCAAAAGCTATGGTGTTGCCGCTGTTGGCCTGGCCCTTTCTTCTTCCTCTGTGGACTTTCCGATATTTTGTCCGACTAGGCTGAAGCATTACGTAGCCTCTTGATCCGTCTCAGGAGCGTTCTCCCCGCTTCCTGGCGTCTCCATCTTGAGTTCCACTTCCTCAACTTCTTCCCTCCCCGGAGCAGAGCTAAGCTGAGCAAGTTCGCTCTTGCGCTCTGGAAGGATGTCGCCTTTGTAAATCCACACTTTGACGCCAATGCGTCCCAATGTAGTGTGGGCCTCAGCCAGGCCATAATCTATATCCGCCCTCAATGTATGGAGAGGTACTCTACCATCCCGATCTTTGTCTCTCCGGGACATCTCTGAGCCACCTAAGCGGCCCGCGCAGAGCACTTTTATCCCCAGGGCTCCTCGCTGCATGGTCCTGATTACCGCTTGCCTCATGGCTCTACGGTGAGCTACTCTCCGTTGGATTTGCTCAGCGATGTTTCTGGCCACCAGCTTGGCGTCCAGTTCTGGGATTCGAATCTCCTGGATGTTTATCCGAACCCTCTTGCCGCTCAACTTCTCTATGGCTACTCTCAGCTCGTCTACACGTTGGCCGCTCCGTCCAATGACAATGCCAGGTCGAGCCGCGTGGATTGTAGCGGTCACTTGGTTAGCGGCCCGCTCGAACTCAATTCGCGAGACGCCAGCATCGGGGAAGCGTTTGTAGATGAGCTCTCTGATAACCCGGTCTTCCTGGACAAGCTTGGTGTAATCCTTGTCCGCGTACCATTTGGACTGCCAGGTCTTTATTACCCCAATACGAAAGGCTATAGGATGTACCTTCTGGCCCACCTATGACTCCTCTTCTACTACTATGGTTATATGGCTGGAACGCTTATTGATCCTGCCTACTCGCCCTCTAGACCTAGAGCGAATACGCTTAAGTGTTGCGCCCTCGTTAGCGTAGGCATTCACTACCTTTAGGGCGGCGGGTAGCATCTGGTAGTTATTCTCCGCATTAGCGGCAGCAGACTTAACCACCTTGGCCACCCGACGGGCAATGGGGGAGATTTCATATCGGAGGATTAACAGGGCTTCATTAACCCTCTTCCCCTTCACTAACCCTAGAATGAGTCGGACTTTACTCGCTGGGTGGCCTATTTGTTTTGCCGTTGCTGAAACTTCCATAATGGCTGTGTTAGCGTCTCCCCTGTTGGGCTCGGGCTCGCTCGGAACGGCTGGTGTGTCCCCTAAAGGTTCTGGTCAGGGCGAACTCTCCGAGTTTGTGCCCTACCATGTTCTCTGTCATGAAGACGGGCACATGGCGCCTGCCGTCGTGGATGGCTAAAGTGTGACCAACCATCTCAGGCATCACAATACACGCTCTGGCCCATGTCCGTATCACCGCCTTATCGCCCTTCTGGTTCATGGCGGTTATTTTTTTCATGAGCTTGACGTCTACATATGGCCCCTTTTTAATGGACCGAGACATGCTCTATCTCCTCCGCCTAGTCGGCATTCCTATAGGAGCCTTGCCCTCGCCACCGCCGTGGGGATGGTCTCTTGGGTTCATGGCAGATCCCCTGACGGTAGGGCGAATCCCCAAGTGTCGTTTGGCTCCTGACTTTCCTAGCTTGATGTTAGAGTGGTCCAGGTTGCCCACTTGCCCAATAGTGGCCCTACAGGTAGAGTGAACCTTGTGCATCTCCCCAGATGGCAACCGGAGTAGGGCGTAGTCCCCTTCCTTTGCTATTAGTTGGGCAAATGTCCCTGCACTCCGTACTATCTGCCCACCCTTGCCTATGGTCAACTCGATGTTGTGGATCTGTGTCCCCGTAGGGATGTTCTTCATTGGCAGGGAGTTGCCAACTTTGATGTCCGCCTCTGGGCCGGCAAGGATTTTGTCACCAACTTTAAGCCCCGATGGCCACAGGATGTAGCGCTTCTCACCATCCACGTAGTTGATGAGCGATATTCTTGCCGAACGGTTGGGATCGTACTCAATGGAATGAACGACACCGGGAATGTCTGTCTTATCCCGCTTGAAATCTATTATCCGAAGCTTCCGTTTGTGCCCACCTCCTCGATGGCGCACCGTTATCTTACCCCTGAAGTTCCGCCCCGCATTCTTCTTTAGGGTGACCAACAGCGACTTTTCCGGCGTAGTCTTGGTTATTTCCTCAAAGGTGGGGACACTCATTCCCCGCACGCCGGGTGATGTGGGTTTAAAGCTTCTTAATGGCATAGTACGTTCTCTTTACACACCCTCGAAGAATTCGATCTTGTGCCCAGGCTTCAGGGTTACTATGGCCTTTTTCCAGTCCCTGGCTTTACCGGTGTTTCGGCCAATCTTTCTAAATTTTCCCATCACCATCATGGTGTTTACTGTATCCACTTTCACATTGAAAGCCTTTTCCACTGCCTCTTTAATCTGAGGCTTGTTGGCATCCACGGCCACTTCAAAGGTATACTTGCTCTGTGCCTGAAGAAAGGTGCTCTTTTCCGTTATGATGGGCCGCCTCAGAACTGTGAGAATCTGCATATCGTCCTGCCTTAGCTATCCTCGAGCGGCGCTGCTATTTCACCGACTCCCCACATATTCTCTACTACGCGTACTGCCTCAAGGGTCATAATCAGTTTTCTAGGATTGATGATCTCTACTGTGTTGATGACCAGAGCGGGTAGTGTCCTTATCCCAGCAATGTTTCTGGCCGATAGCACAATGTTTTGATGACTCTTTCCCGTTATTATCAGAGCCGTCGATTTTATTCCTAGGGCCCCCAGAATCCTGAGCATCTCTTTAGTAGATGGACTCTCCATCTCTAGATCCTGGAGCACAATTAGGTTCTCCTCGGCTACCTTGCTGGATAGGGCGGACCTAATGGCCAGCCGACGCATTTTTTTAGGCATGGCCTGTCGATAGCTCCGAGGGTGCGGGCCAAATACTATACCCCCGCCTCGTCTATGGGGTGCGCGAACGCCTCCCTGCCTAGCGCGGCCCGTGCCCTTCTGTCGGAAAAGCTTGATTGTGCTTCCTGCTACCATTCCTCTGGTTTTGGTGCTGGCGTTGCCCTGACGGGCGTTGGCTAGCTGTCGGACAACAGCCTGGTGAAGCACAGCTTTGTGCGGTGTGATTCCGAAGATGTCGTCCCGCACCTGGATTGTATCAATTATTTTGCCCTCAGTATTGTAGAGCGGTAAATTCATAACCTTTTATAACCCTTTTTTCACAGCCTTGCTAATTAGTAGCAGGCCATTTCTAGATCCCGGGACGGCCCCTTTGAGCAAGAGCAGGTTCTTCTCTGAGTCTACCCGCACCACTTTTAGGTTTTGCACTGTGGTCCTACGATCTCCCATATGGCCCGCCATCCGAATTCCCTTGAGAACCCGTCCTGGAGTAGTTGTTGCGCCGATGGAGCCAGGAGCTCGGTGTCGGTCTGATTGCCCGTGGGTTTTAGGTCCGCCTGCGAAACCATGGCGCTTCACACCACCGGCGAAACCCTTCCCTTTGGATGTGCCTACCACATCGACGTAATCGCCCTCACTAAACATACTCAGGTCCACGGTCTGGCCTACAGTGTAAGTATCAATATCCGCCACCTTGAACTCCCTGAGACGACGGAACTGCCCCAGTCCCTTCAAGTGACCCCGTTGCGGCGAGGTCAGTTTTTTAGCATGTCCGAACCCCAACTGTACTGAGTTGTAACCATCATTGTCTACCGACTTAATCTGGGTTACGGTACAGGGGCCGGCCTCTATAACCGTCACCGGCGATATGGTGCCGTTCTCAAGAAATAGGTGGCTCATCCCCACCTTCTTACCTATAAGACCATCCATAAAACTAGTTGTCTCCTCTATCCGAGAGCCGCACAGCGCCATGGAACGCTCTGTAAGTGTGCAATAACCTATAGTTTAATCTCTATATCCACACCGGAGGGCAAGTTCAAACGCATTAGGGCGTCTACCGTCCGCGACGTGGGTTCAAGTATGTCTATGAGACGCTTGTGAGTGCGGATCTCAAACTGCTCCCTCGAGTCCTTGTCGATGTGAGGGGAACGGATGACGCAGAACTTACGAATATGAGTGGGCAATGGTATTGGGCCTGCCACAACTGCACCGGTACGCTCCGCCGTCTCAACAATCTGCTCTGCAGATTGGTCGATGAGCTTGTGGTCAAAGGCTTTCAGTTTGATTCGAATACTCTGTGTAGGCATATCAGTTACTCAAGAACCGAGGTTATAACCCCGGCGCCAACGGTCCTACCGCCCTCTCTAATGGCGAAACGCAGACCCTCCTCCAGCGCCACAGGTTGGATAAGATCTATTTTCATGCGGATATTATCTCCCGGCATGACCATCTCCAGACCGTCGGGCAGGGTGACATTTCCTGTCACATCAGTGGTGCGGATGTAAAACTGGGGCCGATAGCCCTGGAAGAAGGGTGTGTGACGTCCGCCCTCCTCTCTGGTGAGGACGTACACCTCCGCCTCATACTTGGTGTGTGGTCGTAATGTTCCTGGCTTAGCTAATACCTGCCCCCGCTCCACATCATCCCGCTCAATACCCCTTAATAGGCACCCGATGGCATCTCCAGGTTCGGCCTCGCCCATGTTCTTATGGAACATCTCAATGCCCGTGCATACCGTCTTGCGGGTGTCTTTGATACCCACTATCTCTACTTCCTCTCCCACCTTGACACCACCACGCTCAACCCTCCCCGTAACGACAGTTCCCCTGCCCTTGATGCCGAATACATCCTCAATAGGCATTAGGAATGGCTTATCCTTTTCCCGTACGGGCAGAGGTATGTAGTTGTCCACAGCCTCCATAAGCTTGTGAATGCACTCGTACTCTGGGGCGTTGATATCCTGCGATGTACTCATCAGAGCGGCTCTGGCGCTACCTCTTATGATGGGTATATCATCACCCGGGAACCCCTGCTTGGTCAAGAGCTCCCTGAGCTCCATCTCCACCAGCTCTAGAAGCTCCATGTCGGGGTTCAAGTCCACCTTGTTCAAGAAGACCACCATAGCTGGCACCTCCACCTGCTTCGCCAGAAGAATGTGCTCTCTGGTCTGAGGCATGGGGCCATCCTCAGCCGCCACCACCAGTATGGCCCCGTCCATCTGGGCGGCGCCGGTAATCATGTTTTTTATGTAGTCGGCGTGCCCGGGGCAGTCCACATGGGCATAGTGCCGTTTTTCGGTCTCATACTCAATATGGGCTATGGCGATGGTAATACCCCTGGCCTTCTCCTCTGGTGCGTTATCTATGGAGTCGAAGGCGCGATAGGAGGCCATACCCTTGAGAGCCTGCACTTTGGTGATTGCTGCTGTAAGGGTGGTCTTGCCGTGATCGATGTGACCAATAGTCCCAACATTTAGGTGGGGTTTTGTCCTTTCGTAAGTTCTTCGTCCCATTCCATACTCCCTTACTGATTATTTCTAAATGGCAGATCCAAGGTTAAATAGGTGTACCTAAACGCCTAGCTTGGCTGCCTTGGCCGCAATTCCCGCGGCCACCTCTTGATAGCTGTAAAACTCCATGGAGTGAGTAGCCCTACCCTGGCTTAGAGAGCGGATAGACGTAGTATAGCCAAAGGTCTCCGACAGGGGTATTATCGCCTTGATTATCTGGAGCCCTCCCCTGAGGTCCAGGCCTGTGATCTGGGCCCTACGGGCATTAATGTCCCCCATAATGTCTCCCAGAAACTCATCCGGAGTGGCTATCTCCAGATTCATCATGGGCTCTAGAAGCACCGGTTTAGCCTTGGTGATAGCGCTGCGTACCGCCATACTAGCCGCGGTCTTGAAGGCCAGTTCTGATGAATCTACTTCGTGATAGCTCCCATCTAAAAGGGATACCTTAACGTCCACCACAGGATAGCCGAAGGCGCCGCCGCTCTTCAGAGCCTCTCTAACTCCTGCTTCAATCGCTGAGAAGTATTCCCTGGGAACAGATCCACCAACTATCTTGTTTATGAACTCTACTCCTAATCCTCGCTCCGTTTGTGGCTCCAGCTCCACCCAGACGTGTCCATACTGGCCTCGACCTCCGCTTTGGCGTATGAATCTGCCCTCGGATCGTACCGCCATGGTTACAGTCTCTTTGTAAGCCACCTGCGGACGGCCAACCTTGGCCCCTACCTTGAATTCTCGGATCATCCTGTCTACGATGACTTCCAGGTGGAGTTCCCCCATCCCGGAGATTATGGTCTGTCCCGTCTCCTCATCGTAATGGGTCTGGAATGTCGGGTCCTCCTCGGAGAGTTTCGCCAGAGTCTCACCCAGGCGGTCCTGATCGGCCTTGGTGTTGGGCTCTATCGACACAGAGATTACGGGGTCCGGGAAGCTTATTCTCTCCAGCAGTATGTGGCTATTGAGTTGACTCAGGGTGTCTCCGGTAGAGGTCTCCTTAAGCCCTACGGCAGCGGCTATGTCACCCGTGAAGACCTCGGTTATATCCTCCCTATGATTGGCATGCATTCTCAGGAGACGTCCAATCCGCTCCCGCTTGTCGCTGGTGGCGTTGTAGACGGTTTGCCCAGTGCTGGCTTTTCCTGAGTACACCCGGAAGTAAGCCAAGCGTCCTACAAAAGGATCGGCCACTATTTTAAAGGCTAGGGCCGTAAAGGGTTGGCTGTCATCTGGGCTGCGTGTTAGCTCCTTACCAGAGCGGGGATCTTCGCCTTTAACCGGGAGGATGTCCAATGGGGATGGAAGATATTCTATAATAGCGTCTAATAGAGGCTGGACGCCTTTGTTTCTGAGAGCGGTGCCACACAGGACAGGGAATAGCTTGACCTCCAGCGTAGCCTTGCGGAGGGCTCTTTTTATTGAGGAGATCGGCACTTCTCGCTCCTCCAGATAGGCCGCCATTATCTCCTCGTCATGCTCGGCAAGTAGCTCAATTAGCTTCTCTCTGTAGAGGGATGCGGGGCCCCGGTAGGCCTCTGGCACCTCCACAACTGTTGGCGTCGAGTCCTTGTCTCCGGAAAAGATTGTCGCATTGAATTCTACGAGGTCTATTAATCCTTGAAAGGAACTCTCTGACCCTATGGGAAGCTGGATTGGAACGGGCACAGAAGTAAGTCGCTCGGCTATACTGTCCACCGAGCGAAAGAAGTCGGCCCCTACCCTGTCCATCTTGTTAATAAAGCAGATTCGGGGTACACGGTAGCGGTCAGCTTGACGCCACACCGTCTCTGATTGAGGTTCTACCCCGGCTACGGCGTCGAAGACTACCACCCCTCCATCCAGCACTCGAAGGCTACGCTCAACTTCTGCGGTGAAGTCCACATGGCCCGGCGTATCGATGATGTTAATTGTATGGTCTAACCACTCGCAGGTGGTGGCAGCAGCCGTTATGGTTATGCCTCTTTCCCGCTCTTGATCCATCCAGTCCATAACCGCTGTGCCCTCGTGGACCTCACCTATCTTGTAGGTGCGACCGGTGTAATACAGGACACGTTCAGTTACGGTTGTCTTACCGGCATCAATATGAGCAATAATGCCTATGTTTCTTACTTTATCCAGAGTGTACTGCCTTGGCATAGTTAGTTACCGAACTACCATCGATAGTGTACAAAGGCCTTATTCGCCTCCGCCATCCTATGGGTATCCTCTCTCCTTTTTATGGTTGCGCCTTGGTTCTGGGATGCATCCAGCACCTCAGTCGCCAGCTTCTCGGCCATGGATCTGCCACTCCTAGCACGGGCGGCGTTAATAAGCCACCGCACCGCTAGGGACGCCCTGCGATCACTACGGATCTCAATGGGAACCTGATAGGTAGCTCCACCGACCCTGCGGGGCTTGACCTCTAAAATCGGCGTGGCATTCCTTACAGCCTGCTCTAGTATGTCCACAGGATTGCGCTTTGCCCTTTCTTCTATCAACGCTAGCCCTGAATACACTATACGCTCGGCAACGCTCTTTTTGCCATTCAACATTATCTTGTTTACTATCCGGGTAACCGTTAGGCTCCCGTATTTAGGGTCCGGTGAAACAGGACGTTTGGCTACCTTGGCTCTTCTAGGCATAGCAAAATATTCTACCTTTACAAGTTAAAAGACCGTTTCTACTAGTGGCCGCTGGTGTACGTAGATGGCTGGTCCGCCTGAGGCGGATGGGAGAGATCTATAAGAGTAGCCTTTAACCCCGCTTAGCCCCGTACTTGCTTCTGCTCTGCTTACGTCCTCTTACGCCAGCGGTGTCGAGGGTCCCTCTTATGATGTGATACCTTACTCCTGGTAGGTCTTTAACCCTTCCACCGCGAATGAGCACCACCGAGTGCTCTTGAAGGGTATGGCCTTCTCCCGGTATGTATGCTGTGACCTCTATCCCGTTAGTCAAGCGTACTCGAGCAATCTTCCGCAGCGCCGAGTTGGGCTTCTTGGGAGTGGCTGTCTTGACTTGAGTGCATACGCCTCGCTTTTGAGGGGAAGGCGCTCCTCGAAGA
>JAENIT010000136.1 GCA_016844365.1 Dehalococcoidia bacterium | reverse complement strand
TCGACAGGACCTGTCCTGAGCTTGCCGAAGGGCTCACCACGAACGGGTTACGTCCGTTCACCCTGAGCCTGTCGAAGGGCTCACCACGAACGGATAAATAACCGTTCACCCTGAGCCTGTCGAAGGGCGATTGACCATTTTCATCCTTCGTGGGTGCTCCGACAAGTCGGGGCGTGGAGGATTGGTTCGATTTCCCTATTGTTTATGTCGCGCAGGCGTGTATAATAGGACTATCTTTTCCCCCGCAGGCGCAAGGCGTCTCTGATACCATACAGAGCAGGGAGGTAGTGAATGGGAGAGCAGGCTCTTTCTAGTCTGAAGATCGTTGAGTATGGGAATCTAGCCTCGGCTCCCTATTGCGCCAAGCTAATGGCGGATCTGGGCGCTGAGGTCATTAAGGTGGAGCCCCCGGGCACAGGGGATGACGCGAGACGCCGAGGCCCCTTTTACCATGACGTTCCCCATCCGGAACGGAGCGGCATGTTTCTCTACCACAACGCCAACAAGCTGGGGGTAACCCTGAACCTGGAGTTGCCCACTGGAAGGAAGATGTTCAAAGAGCTCATCAAAGGAGCTTACATCTTTCTCCACAATGCGCCGCCCAAGCGGATGGAGGAGCTGGGGCTGGACTACGAGGCCTTCCGGCAGATCAATCCCAGGCTTATTATGACCTCCATCACTCCTCATGGCCTCACGGGCCCTCATCGAGATTACAAGACCACGGACTTAGTGGCCTTCCACCGGGGTGGAGTAGGGTATGCGACTCCTACCGTTGTTGAAGACCCAGAGACTGAGCCCCCGCTGCGGCCCGGCGGTAATCAAGCTGAGCTGGCCGCAGCCATCGCGGCCGCCTCGGCCACCATGGGAGCGCTGTTCGCCCGTCTCCAATCGGGTGAGGGCCAGCATGTGGACCTGTCCCAGCAGGAGTCGCTGGCCTACCTGATGCGCCCCGCTATAGGCGCTTACTTTTACGGCAACCCTCCCCGGGGAAGGTCGATAGCCGATAGGCTCGCCTTGGGGGGCTTATTCGAAACCCAGGACGGCCACATCTCTATAAGCACTGGAAACGATAACTTCTGGAACGGTCTCATGAATGCCATGGGGAATCCGGAGTGGGCCTCAGACCCTATCTGCGAGACTAGGGAGTCTCGGGCAGAGCATGTGGATGTGCTGCGAGTGCTCATCCAAGACTTGATCAGTGTATGGAAAAAGCAGGAGCTTTACGATCTTCTTCAGAAGCGTGGACCATCCAGAGACTGGACCTGTGAAGTACCCTGGGCCTCCCCACATGTTCTCTGATCCCCACTGGCAGATTCACCGTCCCGCCCCACGCTTGGGGGAGCACAACCAGGAGATCTACTGTGGCCGGCTGGGCATGTCCAAGGAGGAGCTGGTGCTCCTGAGAGAGACCGGCGTAATTTAGTTGAGGTTGGGTAAGGAGGTATCTAATGGGTAAACTTCCTCTTGAGGGTATAAGAGTTGTGGACTTCACATGGGTGCTGTCGGGGCCGACCAGTACACTATGGCTCTCGGCCCTGGGCGCTGAGGTGATCAAGGTAGAGAGCACCATCCGTCCCGATACCACACGAATCGGTACCGCTGGCGGCTACCAGGGCGTGGGGGGCTTTAATAGAATGGCCACCTACAACGTGCTGAACTATGGCAAAAAGGACATCACCCTGAACATGACTAAACCCGAGGCCAGAGAGCTGGTCAAGGAGATCATAAAAAAGAGCGACGTGGTGATCGACAGCTACTCCTACGGCGTGATGGAGCGATTCGGCCTCAGCTATGAGGAGCTCAAGGCGCTAAAGCCCGATCTTGTGGTGCTCTCTAAGTCCGTTATGGGGCGCTCGGGGCCGGAGAAACATATCTTTGGCTTTGGCACCACAGCCCTCGCCTATACCGGTCTCCCCTCCATCACCGGTTATATCGGTGGAGAGCCGAAAATGGTGGGAGGCACCTGGCCCGACTACGTGCTTGGGGGCCACAGCGCCTTCAGTATCATGGCCGCGCTCTATAACCAGAAAATGACAGGCCAGGGCCAATACATCGATTTTTGTATGGTGGAAGCCACAATGGCCATGATCCCAGAGGCCATCTTGGACTACACCATGAACGGTAGGGTTCGTCAGGCCCAGGGCAATTGGGACGAAGCCATCGCTCCCCACAATGTGTACCGATGCCAGGGAGATGACAAGTGGGTGGCCATCGCCGCCACCAACGAAGAGGAGTGGCGGGGTCTTTGCGGTGCAATGGGGCACCCGGAGTGGGCCAAGGATGAGCGCTTTGCCGACGGCTATAGCCGCCTTAAGAATAGAGAGGAACTGGACCCCCTCATTGAGGAGTGGACTAAGGAGCGCACTCATTGGGATGCCACGGAGACTCTTCAGAACGCCGGTGTGCCCGCAGGCCCTTGCTCAAACGTGGAGGATCTGACTAACGATCCTCACCTGAGAGAGCGGGGGTTCTATTTCGAGATGGTCCATCCGGAGGTTGGCCCTACAGAGTATCCTGGCTTGCCCATCAGGTCCACTGCCATGGAACCAAGGTATCTGCCGGCGCCCCTCATCGGGGAGCACAACGAGTACGTCCTGAGGGAGATTGTGGGCCTCAGTGATGATGAGATCCAGCGGCTCATGGATGAGGAGATAGTCCTCTAGGGGCGCACACTCATAACCATAAACAAAGATTGTAGGGGCGTCCCGACAGGTCGGGACGCCCCTACTGGCGTAATTATCGTCCGGCTTTGGAATGGCGAGATCGGTTCTTTCCAGTGGGACCAATATGATGTATAATGTGATGTAGCAAGGAGACTGTCGTGGCTCGTATGGTGCGGAAACAGGTCTACATAGAGGAGCGCCAGGATGCCCTCCTGAAGCGTCGCTCCAAGGAGCTTGGAGTATCCGAGGCCGAGCTTGTCCGGCGCGGCATTGATGAGGCATGTCGTCTCCCCCTCGTCGTGCCGATTGACCGGCAGAAGGTCTTGGAAGAGATGCTGACGTTCATCCGAGAGCACCGCATGTTTGATGTGCCCCAGACCGGCCGAACCTGGACACGGGATGAAATTTATGACGAACGGCTCGATCGGCTTTCTCATTGATACTAACATCCTTATATATACTCACGACCCGCGTGACCGGACGAAGCAGCAGCAGGCCACTTCGGTTCTTCGGCACCTTTTCCAAAGCGGACAGGCTGTTCTCAGTGTCCAGTGCCTTACCGAGTTCTTCAACGTCGCCACGCGCCGTCTTCCGGAGCCGATGACGAGGGCGGATGCACTGGCGGAGGTTGAACGGTTTTCCCAACTCTGTCGGGTCATTGACCTCACACCAGCGGTGGTGCTGGAGGGCTGCCGAGGGGCCACCCAGCACAAACTCCCCTTGTGGGACGCCCTTATATGGGCCGTAGCTAAGCTCAACCAGGTGCCCTATTTGCTCACCGAGGACGCAGAGCACGGCAGTTCTCTGGAGGGCGTCCGCTTTCTAAACCCCTTCCTGCCCAGCTTCGATCTCACATTCCGGTAGCCCGACAGCTTCCGCCTTCGAGCGCCAGCCGCCGAAAGCGACTCGTTGTGGGTGAGAGTCGAGGTCGCCCTAACATCTACATCGAGTAACTATCAGGCTATATGAGGGTGATCACATATCGTCCTATTTCTTACATTTGGTATAATGGATTCTGCCTGGTTATTTTGTCCTATTAGGAATGTCGTATGCCCAACAGACTCATCAACGAGACCAGCCCCTATCTTCTCCAGCACGCCCACAATCCTGTGGACTGGTACCCCTGGGGTGAGGAGGCCCTGAAGACGGCTCGGGAGGAGGACAAGCCCATCCTCCTGAGCATCGGCTACTCCGCCTGCCACTGGTGCCACGTCATGGAGCGGGAGTCCTTCGAGAACGAGGAGATCGCCGCTCTCATGAACCGCTTGTTCGTGAACATAAAGGTAGATCGGGAGGAGCGTCCCGACCTGGACTCCCTCTACATGGAGGCGGTCCAGGCCATGACGGGCCAAGGAGGTTGGCCCATGACAATGTTCCTCCTCCCCGATGGCGCCCCCTTCTACGGAGGCACCTATTTTCCTCCTGAGGATCGAGACCAGATGCCTGGATTCAATAAAATTATGCTGAGTGTGGCCGAGGCTTACGCTACTCGCAAGGGGGACTTGACGGCCAGCGCCGATAAGGTCCGAAACTACCTCCTGCAACGCAACGCCGTTCCCACTTCAGGTACCGACATGAGCGCGGAAATTCTTGACGAGGCTTACGGGGTTCTAGTGGCCCAGTTCGACCGGGCCAATGGCGGGTTTGGGGACGCTCCCAAGTTCCCGCAGCCCATGAACCTGGAGTTCCTCCTCCGCTGCCACCTATACACGGGAGACTCAGATGCTCTAGGCATGGTGGAGGCCACCCTTGAGCGCATGGCCAGCGGCGGCATATACGACCACCTGGGAGGTGGGTTCCATCGCTACTCCGTGGATAGCTACTGGCTCGTCCCTCACTTCGAGAAGATGCTGTACGACAACGCCCAGCTCGCGCTGCTCTATCTCCACGCCTATCAGGTTACAGGCAAAGAGCTCTACCGGCGCATCTGTCGGGAGACCCTGGACTATGTCCGCCGTGAGATGATGGGTCCCGCTGGCGGCTTCTACTCCACCCAGGACGCCGACAGCGAGGGCGAGGAGGGTAAGTTCTTCATTTGGACG
>JAENIT010000135.1 GCA_016844365.1 Dehalococcoidia bacterium | reverse complement strand
GGGTAGTCCTCAGGGTCTACCACCACCAAGACGGAAGGGAAGTTCTTGGCCGCAGCCCTGATCATGGTCGGGCCACCAATGTCTATGTTCTCCAAAGCGTCATCAAGGGCCACACGATCTTTGGATACAGTCTCCAGAAATGGATAGAGATTCACAGCCACCAAGTCTATCGGCTGAATACTGTGCTGAGCTAGCTGCGCCATGTGCTCCGGCTTGTCCCGCCGCGCCAGAAGCCCGCCATGCACTGAGGGGTGCAGAGTTTTCACCCTGCCATCCAGGATCTCCGGAAAGCCCGTGATCTCCTCTACGGCTCCTACTTTTACCCCAGCGTCCAGGATAGCCGTTCGTGTGCCTCCGGTGCTGTATATCTCCCAGCCCAAGGCCTCAAGACCCCGGGCAAAGTCCACTACTCCATTTTTGTCATATACGCTGATTAAAGCCCGCACGTTACGCCTCGATTTTTGTTTTGAGAGGGAATCTCCATGTAGCCGATTGTCTCAATCGGCGCAGGTTAGGGACAACCTGCGCTACCTAAGAAGTTAGTGCCTCCGAGAGAAAGCCCCATGATTCGGCGGCGTGGACTTCTCGGTTTCCCCGATGGTCACCGGGGTACCACCGCTGCTCCTTAGGATCACCTGCGGCATGGAATAAGGCCTCTGCCGCCTCTCTAGATATTACCTCGTCCTGGAGGTTGTTCAGCATCAGTAATGGCCGGGGAGAGATCATGCCGACAAAGGCCGCGGGGTCTGTAAGCTCCGACACCCGCCTCAGCCACTCCCGCGCCTCCGGGTCTGTCACTTGCTCCCAGCGCCGGGAGGCCAACCGACTTCCTGAGCAGCGCAGGACCACAGCCTTTATCCGAGGCTCCACTGCCGAAAAAACGGCGCCGAGCATCCCTCCCATACTGGAGCCCACGTAGGCCAGCCGCGTTGGGTCTACGTCTGCTCTGGTATTCAGATAGTCCAGGGTGCGCCGGAAATCGACAACGTTGGCGGCCACGTTTTCCAGTGTTCCACGGCGGCTCCAGGGTGGGCCGTCTTCTGATAGAGCATCCAGCAACGGCTCCTCCCGATCACCGTGGCCAATGGCGTCCACTGCTATACAGCAGAATCCGGCTTGGGCCATTAGGTCAATGCAGGCGCGAACGAAGACAGCATACTTGCTGGTTCCTCCACCGTGCTGAAGCATCACCGCAGGTTGAGGAACCCTGGCGTCCTTGGCAACTACGAAAACTCCCGGCACCCGCCGACCATCGCCCCCGTTGAAGGAAATACGATACCATTGACATCCATCGTGCTCCCCCATCAGAGACTCCGTGGTGTCCAGCGGTGCACGGCTATCGTGCTCAAAGAGTCTGATTACATCGGTGTGAACAGCCATAACCCTTACTCTTAGCCACTGCTAGCTATTGGAAATCAAGACAAAAGAGCAAGGGGTACCTTGCTCTCACTATAAAGGAATAGACCCGCAATCGCCATAAAAATATATCACATTACTTGGAGCTTTACTACATCACCTGGTCCTGGGGCCGTGGCCTGCACCCCCTACCCAGCCTTCATCCGCCTGGTAAGCTAGAGAGAGCTTATCCATCTCCAACTGTACTGGAATGGGGTACTCACCTGTTAGACAGGCTGTACAGAAACCTGCTTTGGGCGAGCCTATGGCCTCAATGAGACCATTCAGACTCAAGTAACCCAGAGATGTGGCACCAATCCGCTCCGCGATCTCCCCTACCGACAGGTGGGCTGCTATTAGCTCTCGCCGCGTGGCCATATCGATGCCGAAGAAGCAGGGATGGCGAATAGGAGGCGAACTTATACGCATGTGCACTTCTTTGGCTCCCGCCTTCTTCAACATGGCGATAACCCACGGCGTGGTAGTGCCCCTGACTATGCTGTCGTCCACCACCACCAGCCGCTGGCCTTCAATGACCTCCCTCATGGGGTTGAACTTTATCTTCACCCCCAGGTCTCTGATTCTCTGGTCCGGCTGGATAAAGGTGCGACCTACATATCGGTTCTTTATGAGTCCTTCGCTATAGGGAATGCCCGAGCGACGGGCATAACCGATAGACGCGGGAACCGCCGAGTCTGGCGTTGCTATCACCAGGTCCGCATCTACGGGGTGCTCATCTGCCAAGCGCTCCCCCATTCGTTCCCGAGCCCGATAAAGAAGCCTGCTGTTCAACACGCTATCGGGGCGGGCGAAGTAGATGTATTCGAAAATACAGAAAGCCCGATTCTCGGGCTCTCTGTTACAATGACTCTCTACACCTTTGCTGTCTATGTAGACCACCTCTCCCGGCTCCACCTCTCGAACGAAGTCAGCCCCCAGGTGGTCTAAGGCGCATGTCTCCGAAGCCAGAACCCACCCTCCGTTGAGCTTCCCCAAACACAAAGGCCTGACCCCCAAGGGGTCTCTTACTCCTATAAGAGCATCTTTAGTCATCAGCACCAGAGAGTAGGCCCCCTCCAGTCTGGGGATCACCTGTTGGATCTTCTCCACCCAGTCTCTTCCTGGAGCGTTGGCTATAAGATGAGCTATAACTTCAGAGTCGGTGGATGATTGGAAGACGCATCCCAGTCCCCGCAGTTCCTGTTGCAGGTACTCTGCGTTCACCACGTTGCCGTTGTGGGCCAGGGTTAACTCTCCGAGATGCCCCTTCACCACGAAGGGTTGGGCGTTCCCTAGAAGACTGGACCCGGTGGTGGAGTATCGGGTGTGGCCGACAGCCATATCGCCAGCCATGTGTCCCAGGGCCTCTTCATCAAACACATGGGAAACTAGGCCCATACCTGTGGTTACCCTTATCCTGCCCCCGTCGCTGCTGGCGATACCAGCGCTCTCCTGGCCTCGATGCTGGAGAGCGTACAGTCCAAAAAAGGTAATGCGGGCTACGTCCTCCCCGGGAGCGTAAACCCCAAAGATCCCACAGGCCTCTCTGGGCTTGTCATCAGGCCAGTCGCTCAAAAAAGGCCTCCTGGTGTATAACGGCCCACCCTAGCAAAATGCGCTAAAGCATGCCAACCGGTATTACCGATTGCAGGGATCGCTTGCATCCAAGATTATAGCACAGCGGGAAGAAAAATGGATAGACAATGAAAGAAAAACTCAGCGAGTTTCCATCGGCCATAAATCTATTGACAATCCAAGGACACGTGTGCATTAATTATGCATACATGAGAGATATAAGTATCACCTGCTGAATGCTTACAACCACGCAGGCCTTCCCCTGCAAGGGCAAAGTCAGCAAATGCTGACGATGCAAAGCAAAGAGTCTAACGGCCCTAGGAGGCTACGATGGTTGGGCGGCTAGGGATACACCAGATAACTATTCAGAGTGGATTCTCCCTAACCCTCCCACTCTATCTCTCCAAGTCCCTTTCTGATGCCCACTAACTACTTACATCATCTACTGAGTGGCGTCCAATCAACAGCATGGACTGCTGGTTACTCAGCTCGAAGCATGGT
>JAENIT010000134.1 GCA_016844365.1 Dehalococcoidia bacterium | reverse complement strand
ATGGCTGACAGAAGGGGCTCCTGCTGCGAGATGTCCACGTGCTGGCCCCCTCCGTTCAGGTCTCTTCCAAACAGAGCGCACATAGTGGCCGAGGCCGCGGTGTAGGCGGCCATAACGTATCCCTGGTGGCCCGGCGCCTTCAGTGGAGGGTGATTGTCTGGGTCTTCTACCTCTCCGGGTGTGGCGTATCCCACCCCCCCCATCTGGAAGTTCACCAGTTCGGTGGACTTGTAGTCGCGATAAGGCCCGCTCTGGCCGAAGGGTGATACGGAGGTTACTATAAGGTTGGGGTTCACCTCAGAGAGAACGCCGTAAGTGAGTTTCAAATCCCCCATCACTTTTGGCGGGTTGCTCTCGACAAAGACGTCGGCCTCTTTGAGGAGCTCAAGAAGGACCTTTCGTCCTGAGGGATGGCTTACGTCCAGGGTGATCCCCCGCTTGCTAGTGTTAAGATAGGCGAAGAGGAGGCTTTTCTCAGGGTGCGGGATGTCTCCGGGAAAGGGGCCGTAGGAGCGAGCTGAATCCCCCCCTCCTGGCGACTCGATCTTGATGACTTCGGCCCCCAGATCGGCCATGAGTTTGGTGCAGAAAGGGGCGGCTATAAATTCCCCTAGCTCCACGATTTTCAGGTGCGAAAGCGCTGTATCTGCCATAAACACCCCCTATTTAAATAAAAAAGACAGGACTCATTGCCCTGCCCCTATTTTTATCATGCTCTAGCATAAAGACTCTCCCCAGGTGATTGTGATTTGCTCCGGAGGACTCTATAGGATGAATGGTAGTTCTCCTTAGGGGTGTTGTCAATAGCAGAACGTTGGATTAATTTGTTTCGGGTATCATTGCTCCCGTCGAGCCTGGTTGCCAGCGACAGGACAGCCTTAGTAGATCCCCGTAGCCGGGCTCTAGGAGGGCTAGTGGATGCTCTCGGCGACCATGATGAAAGCGTCCTCGTTGTTGTCGGGGTAGTAGCCACGGCGTATCCCCTTCTTAATAAAGCCGTATTTTGTGTATAGAGATTGGGCTGGGTGGTTGGATTCCCTAACCTCTAGGGCCATCATCTGCGCGCCTCTCCGCACCGATAGCTCCAGGGCGCTTCGCAGAAGAAGCTCACCGATGCCCTGGCCGCGGTACGTCTGGCGAACGGCTATACTTATAAGGTGGGACTCGTCCAGGAATATCCACAGGCCTGCATACCCGAGGATGTGCTCCGGTGTGGAGGATTCTGACGGTTGTGCCGGGGATCCCCCTTGGGTATTGACCGCCACTATGAAGTGGGACACCTGGGTGTTCAGCTCTCTCTGGAATGATATAGGGGGCCAGTCGTTGGGGAAGGCCTCCCTCTCGATCTCTACGAGCTGGGGTATATCGGTCTCTGTCATGGTACGAACAGAGTAAATCATGAAGGGCGATAAACTCCACTTATTCTGGAGGTCTATTGTTAACCAGAGTACAGAGTCAGTATACTTGATCTAGTCTAGAGGGGGAAAGGATTTGTCCAAGCCTGCGGTAATAGCTATCGATGGCCCTGGAGCCTCGGGGAAAGACACTGTTGGCCGGTTGCTAGCTGGTAGATTAGGGTTCACCTTCGTGGATACCGGCGCCATGTACCGGGCTGTGACTTGGCTCGCCATGAAAGATGGCGTGGCCTTGGGGGACGAGGCGGCCCTGAGCAAACTGGCGATGGAAGCAACTATCCAGTTTCTGAGGGGTAGGGAAGACCCAACATACGCCCGGGTAACGATCAACGGTGACGATGTGACTGATCATGTCCACAATCCTGATGTGGATGTCAGGGTATCTCTGGTGGCCCGGGTGAGGGGCGTACGCGATGCCCTGGTTTCGATGCAAAGACAGATGGGCGAAAGCGGGGGAGTAGTCATGGCGGGACGGGACATAGGCACCGTGGTTCTTCCCGAGGCTCCCCTAAAGATATACCTGGAGGCCTCCCTGGAGGAGCGCGCCCGTCGCCGCTATCTGGAGCTCAGGAGCAAGGGCGAAGACTTAGATTTCGATAAAGTGTTGGCGGAGCTGCGGGAGCGGGACCGCATGGACACGGAACGGAAAGAATCTCCCTTGAGGCCGGCGGTGGACGCGAAGGTCATTGTTACCGATGGCTTGGACCCTGAGCGCGTGGTAACGTTGATAATGGAGGAGGTAAAGGCCGGGTGTTAGGTGTATATACTATGTCGGTCGGTTTCGCCCGAGGTTGGTATAGCGTCTTGGCCCAGAGGCAGCTAAGCAATCGGGAGGCGGTTCCCAGGAGCGGGCCACTGATCGTGGCCTCCAATCATTTGAGCTCATGGGATCCCACGGTCTTGGCCGCAACTATCCCTAGGCCCATAACCTTCATGGCCAAAGAGGAGCTGTTCCGAACTCCGTGGGGATGGCTCATCTTTAACGGCCTCGGGGCGATACCTGTCAATCGAGGCCGCTCCAACCTCAGGACGTTCCGGCAGGCCGAGGGCGCGCTGGCCAAAGGGAAAGTTCTGTGTCTATTCCCTGAGGGCAGCAGGAGCCGAGAGGCTGCGCTCCTTCCTGGGCAGGTGGGGATAGCCTATCTGGCCCTCTCCACCGGCGCGTCGGTGCTGCCGGTAGGCATAACGGGCACAGAGAAAATCCCTACCATCTTGCACTTCATTACCAGGCCAACCGTTACCGTGAACATCGGGGAGGTTATTCCGGTATCGAAGAGTCCTGGGGCTACGGATCGTGGGCAGCTAGTTGAGCTAACAAGTCTTATAATGACAAAGATCGCTGAGCTACTGCCGCCAGAGTATCGGGGTGTGTATGGTTAGCCAGCGCTGGTTGAAAAAGAGGCGCTATCTTAGGTGGAGAAGTCGAAATGTCTTGTCCAAGGCAGATGGTGTAGAATAGCAGGAGACATTTGGGAGTATTCTCTGGAGAGATAAATGATAGAGATAATCCGAGCATCGGAGATGGGGTTCTGCTTTGGGGTGCGCCGGGCCATCGATGTGATGGAGCAGGTGGCCCAGGGGCACGAACGGATAGATAGTCTGGGTTCCATAGTGCATAATCCCCAGGTGGTGGAAAGGCTGGCAAGCCAGGGAATCCACGTGGCCAAAAGCCTGGAGGAGGTGAGCGGCGGGACCGTTGCCATAACCGCCCACGGCGTTGGGCCTGAGGTGGTGGAGGGGATAAGAGCCCGGGGGCTGGGAGTCATCGATACCACTTGTCCTATCGTTGAGCGCTCCCAGACGGCGGCAAAAAAGCTGGTTGAGGAGGGCTTCACCGCCGTAGTCTACGGGGATGGTAGCCACCCAGAGGTGCGGGGCGTCCTGGCCTGGACCGACGGCAAGGGTATAGCAACCACCGATCCTGATTTCTTGAAGAGCTACAAGCGTCCCCCCAAGCGGATAGGGCTTCTGGCCCAGACCACCCAGGTGCCGGAGCACTTCGCAGCCTTTGTCAATCGCATCATCCAGGAGAACGTGGAAGGCGTTGCCGAGTGGTCAATACCCTGTGCGGCGCTACCACAAAGCAGCAGCACGCCGCTCTGGATCTGGCCTACCAGGTTGATATGATGATTGTGGTGGGGGGGCGTAAGAGCGCCAATACCACCCATCTGGCGGAGCTGTGTGCCGATGCCGGAGTGGAGACCCACCACATCGAGACTGCGGGTGAGATAGACCCTCAGTGGCTGACGGGCAAAAAGCGAGTGGGCGTAACCGCTGGAGCTTCCACCCCCGATTTCTCTATCGATGCCGTGGCTGAGCGCCTTGAGGAGCTGAGCCTGGATTTAGAAAGCGCCTCTGGGAGCAAAGTGCCGACTCGATGAGGTGACATAACTATCCAATTGAATCGTCCATGTCGCCTTGGGCAACCGCCCCAGAAGAATGAAAGTAGTTGCACCGTAGCGCTCCGCCCCAGGCGGATCTCAATCGGCTTGTCCTTAGACAAGCTCTCCGCGTATGAGGTCCGCGAAGCGGACTCCGTGCACGGAGAGTCCGACAAGTCGGACAGGACGAACGGTTAGGGACAATCTTTGCTACCTACTAAGATAACGCTACCATTTTCAAGGGAATCTATCTGATCGTCCTGCTCTGGTAGAAGGACGAGTGGCTTGTGCCTGAAGCGCTTCCCAGAAGGATTAGAACTGTGCCTCCATTAGCTATCGATCTGGTTACTACCCGGCCCAAGGCTTTAGGTGGCGGTCTTATCACCTCCGTGGCGCCGGGCAGCATCGGTGAAGCTATCGGCCTGAAAGCCGGAGACCTTCTTGTTTCCATCAACGGCCACGTTCTCAGGGACGTAATCGACTACCGCTTCTACGGGGCCGAGGAGAGGCTGAGGCTGGAGGTGGACAGGGGCGGCGAGCGGACATATCTGGATGTGGAGAAAGACCCCGATGAGAGTCTTGGTGTGGATTTTGGAGCGGTGCTATTTGAGGAGATTGAGCGCTGTAACAACGGCTGTTTCTTCTGCTTCATCAACGGCCTCCACAAAGGGATGCGTCGCACTCTCTACATTAAAGACGACGATTACAGGCTGAGCTTCCTCTACGGTGGCTTTATAACCCTTACCAACCTTGATGAGGCCGACTGGGAACGGATTCAAGAGCAGCGCCTGACTCCGTTGTATGTGTCGGTCCATAGCACGGAGCCAGTGTTGAGGCGGCAGCTTCTCTCTAACACCAAGGCGCCGGAGGTGCTCCCCCAGATCCAGCGACTCGGAGCTATGGGGACGCAGGTACACACCCAGATCGTGCTATGCCCGGGAATAAACGATGGCTCCCACCTTGACCGCTCCATAGAGGACTTGGCGGCCCTGTATCCTACAGTGCGCTCCATAGCTGTGGTCCCCGTGGGTATAACGGAGACGGGGCGGGAATTAGCCCTCCGTCGCCGCCGCAGCTATGGCCCAAAGGAGGCTGCCCCGTGGAATTCTGGTCGCGCGAGGACTGTTCTGGCTCAGATAAAGTCCTGGCAAAGGCGCTTCCGTAGAGATATGGGGCTGACCTACGTATATCCCTCTGACGAGTTCTACCTGATGGCGGGGACGCCTGTGCCCTCCGTATCCCGATACGACGGCTTCCCCCAATACGAAAACGGCGTGGGCATGGTTAGAGACCTTCTGAGCGACTGGGCAAAGCTAAAGTCCCGTTGGCAGCGTGGGGGATCGGCAAGATTCAGCCCAGAGGCGCCTGAGCGTATCACCATCGCCTGTGGAACCCTCGTCTATTCCGTAATGGCAAAGATAGTTGAGGAGATGAATCGCCTTGGCCCTATAACTGCAGACCTGGTGGCAGTTGAGAATCGATTCTTTGGCGAGGCCATCACCTGCTCTGGGCTGCTCACCGGTGGGGACATTGTGGCGGGGCTTCGGGGTAGGTCACTGGGTGATGTGGTGGCCTTATCTCGTCAGATATTGGACATCGATGGAGAGGTCTTTCTGGACGATATGACACCCTCCCAGGTGGAATCGGAGTTGGGGCGGCCCCTGGTCTTCGCGCGGGATTTCAGCGAGCTTGTTGGGGCGTTGTCGCAGAAAAATGCAACGATAAAGGGTTAGTTAACGCTTTACTTAACATCTTTGGTTCTAGAATAGCTGTTCATTATAAAGGTGGTATGGTACAATTAACTCACAGCCCGACGAGTTTTATAAGTTATTTCCCCAAAATTACATAGCTCAGAAAACCTTTGCTATAAAACAAAGAATAACTTATAATGGAGCCGTTTGGAGACTAAGCTAAAGGGGTGCTGTATTGTTTGTTGGTTTGCCCCTAGAGGCTAATACCGGTGGAGCCTCGCCCAGGGACGATAGTCCGGCGCAGGGAATGGCGGAGTTGCTACAAGGGGAGGGGCCGGGCGTTCGGAGTATCCAGCGAGGGGACATAATAGATGGTATGGTAATGAAGGTCGACCGGGATAGTATCCTGGTGGACATTGGCTCCAAGACGGAAGGAGTTATTCCCGGCTACGAGATGCGCTCCCTGGGCAGCGAGGGGCTGAGCCAGGTGAAAGTGGGCGATGAGATCCTAGTGTACGTCTTGCAGCCTGAGAACCGAGAGGGTCAGGTTGTTCTCTCCCTAGATCGAGCCACCGGAGAAGGTGGATGGCGGATACTCCAACAGCGCTTCGATGCTGGAGAGATCATAGAGGCGGAGGTCGCGGGCTATAATCGCGGGGGCCTTTTGGTTAACATCGACGGAGTGAGGGGCTTTGTGCCCATATCCCAGGTAATGGGCCTCCGAGGTGAAGTGGATTCAGAAGAAGAGCAGGATGCCCGATTCGCCAAGTGGATAGGTACGGCATTAAAGTTAAAGATCATAGAGTTGAACCGCCGTCGCAATCGCCTCATTCAGCATCAGAGAGTTCGGGGTCTTTGTAGATCTGGGAGGCGCTGATGGTCTCGTCCACCTTTCCGAACTATCCTGGGGCAAGGCAAAGGCTCCTCAAGATATGGTGAGTCCGGGAGACAAGCTAAATGTCTACGTGCTTAAGGTGGATTCGGAGAAAAGGAAGATAGCGCTGAGCCTGAAAAGGGCTCAACCTGATGCGTGGGAAGAGGTGGCTGGTAGGTATGAGCCGGGGCAAATGGTTACCGGCACCATAACTAAGTTGACAAACTTCGGGGCCTTTGCCCATATAGAGGGCCCTGTAGAGGGGTTGATCCATATCTCCGAACTCGCAGAGCGCAGGATACCGCATCCCAAGGAGGTAGTGAAAGAGGGCGATGTTCTGACCCTGAAGATCCTTCGGATAGACCGAGAGCACTACCGGTTGGGCTTGAGCCTCAAGCAGGCTTTGGGGGAATTGGAGAACTTGGAGCAGAATAGGGTTCATCGGCAGATGGAGGCAATGAATCAAGTCGCTAGCGAGTCTCCAACTCTAGGCGATATGGCTGATCCCGAATCCCTTGAGGCCCTTGTTCGAATGGTTAGGGCGGATGATATAACGGTTGCCGAAACGGCGCTGGAAGAGGAAACGGATAGTAGCGCGGGGGATGAGAACGCCTCTGATCCTCCGGTGCAGGTGTAGGGTCGGGTAACGGGAGCTTGTTGGTTTCCGTTTAGGAGTGAGGAGGGGATGAGCAGGGAGCTGATAGAAATTTAGTATATCAGTTGGAGAAGAATTATGGCAGATAGATTCGATAAGTTTACAGAGCGTGCCCGCCGTGTCCTCAGCTTAGCTCAAGAGGAGGCGCAGCGGTTTAATCACAACTACATAGGCACTGAGCATTTGCTCCTTGGGTTAGTTCGGGAGGGTGATGGGCTTGCGGCCAGGGTATTGGCCAATCTGGGGATAGAGCTTAACAAGGTGCGCTCTGCCGTGGAATTTATAATTGGTAAAGGTGATCGGCCAGCCACAGGGGAAGTAGGGCTTACCCCCCGTGCTAAGAAGGTTATAGAGTTGGCGGTGGACGAAGCCCGTCGGCTAAATCACCATTATATTGGCACTGAGCACCTCCTTCTCGGCCTGGTGAGGGAGGGTGAAGGCATAGCTGCCGGGGTGCTTGAGAGCCTGGGTGTGAACTTGGAGAAGGTAAGGGCCGAGACCACTCGGATCCTTAGCCAGAATGTGCCCCAGTCCCAGACCGCCACTAGAACGGGTAGCAGGACGCCCACCATAGACCAGTTGGGCATGGATCTGACGGCCATGGCAAGGGCAAGCAAACTGGACCCCGTTATCGGACGCCAAAAGGAGCTTGAGAGGGTCGTCCAGATACTGAATCGCCGCACCAAGAATAACCCTGTCCTTATTGGGGAGCCTGGTGTAGGCAAAACAGCCATTGTGGAGGCCCTAGCCCAGCGCATCGCCTCAGGAGATGTTCCCGATACCCTGCAGGGTAAGCGGCTGGTGACCCTGGACATGGGGGCGCTGGTAGCTGGGACCAAATACCGGGGTGAGTTTGAGGAGCGTCTTAAGAAGGTAATTGAGGAGATCAAAGGCTCCAATTGCATCATGTTCATCGATGAGATCCATACTATAGTGGGCGCTGGCGCTGCTGAAGGGGCCGTGGACGCAGCCAACATCCTCAAACCCAACCTGGCCCGAGGGGAGTTACAATGCATCGGCGCTACAACTCTAGACGAGTACCGCAAGTACATAGAGCGGGACGCGGCTCTGGAACGTCGCCTACAGCCGGTTCTGGTGGAGGAACCCTCTATTGAGGATTCAGTAGAGATCCTCAAGGGAGTCAAGTACCGCTACGAGG
>JAENIT010000133.1 GCA_016844365.1 Dehalococcoidia bacterium | reverse complement strand
CTGAGGAAGGGGTGGAGAGAGAAAAGGGCGCCTCTCTGTAACGCTTCGTTAACATCAAACAGGCGCTCTTTCACTAGAGTGTAACGGAGAGGGCTATATTCTAGAAGCGGGGAAAGAATAGAAACAGTCGCCAGCAAGTTGAAAATTTGGCTGATGGTGGTGAAATGTATAGCCCTCAGGTTGTAATGATAGGGGTGAGCCATAAGTCTGCTCCCCTGGAAGTGAGAGAAGCGTTAGCACTGGCCCCTGATGAAGTCACCGCTCTGATGACAGAGGCGGGGACTATATTTCATGAGGGGATGTTTCTCTCTACCTGTAACCGTGCCGAGCTTTACGCCGTGGTCGATGATCCCACTAGCGCGTGTGGCCTTTTGGCTGCCACGCTTGTTAGCTATAGCGCCCGTCCATTGGAGTGTCTTGAGAAGTATATAGTTGTACGTCGCGGTACGGACGCGATAGAGCACTTATTTGATGTGGCGGCGGGCTTGGATTCCATGGTTCTTGGGGAAGACCAAATTCTAGGGCAGGTGAAGAGGGCTTATGAGGCCGGTATGGCAAATGGCACCGTAGGCTTGGTCTTATCTCAACTAGCTCGGCAGGCTATTTCTCTGGGCAAGCGGGCTCGGAGTGGTACTCAACTGGGAAAGGAGTACGCATCTCTGGGATATAGAGCCGTGATGGTAGGGGAGCAGTCCCTTGGGGGGTTGGAGGGCAAGGCGGTTCTGGTGGTTGGCGCAGGGAAGATGGGTAGGATGGTGGCTAAGGCTTTGCACCAAAGAGGTGTTTCGGGTTTGGCTTTCACTAATCGCACATTTGAGAAGGCGCAAGAACTTGTGGATCGCTTTGGGGGTTACGCCGTGTCTTGGGAAGAGTTGGGGGACGCAGTAGCCGAGGCCGACCTGGTTATTAGCTGCACAGGCTCCAGCGATTTTGTTATCACCCATGACCTTGTGGCTACGGCCATGGAGGGGAGACCCGGTAGGCCCCTGGTGATATTGGATATAGCCGTGCCCAGGGACATAGACCCCAGGGCAGGTTGTGTTCCTGAAGTGAGCCTGTATGATGTGGATTACCTGGGGTCACCAGAGGGAGCGAAAGAGGGCTCGGACTTGGCGGAGGTAGCTAAGGTCCGGACGCTGGTGCTTAGTGAAGTGACGGAGTTCCAAAAGTGGCAAAGTGAGAGGGCTGCTGTCCCCCTCATTCGGGCCCTTAGGGATAGGGCTGAGGCCATCCGACAAACAGAGGTGGAGAAGAGCCTTAGGAGGTCTGGGATCAATGGCGCGCAGGAGCGTCAGGTGGTGGAAGCCATGAGCTATGCAATAGTGAACAAGCTTCTTCATCCCTTTCTGGTGGGTCTGAAGAACTATGATATTGATCCATCTTTACAGAAGGCCCTGCGGGGCTTGGTGGAGACTAGCGCCTCCAATCGCAGACATTGATCTTCATTTAAGTGGGAAGCCACGGGCATGTTATTCGAATGCATTGATGAAGGACTGGACATCCATCAAGAGTCAGTCGGGAGGGGAAGATGAGGAGGATTCTTAAGAAGGCGGGAGAGGGTGAGGAGGGATTCACCCTGTTGGAGCTTCTTGTAGTGGTGGCTCTTATGGCCGTCATGATGGCGGTGGTAATGCCTAACTTTCTTGGAGTCATTGCCACAGGAAAGACGGAGGCTAACGCTACGGAGTTGCGGGGTGTTCAGACCGTAGTGGACGCCTATCTGGCAGAGAATCGCACCTCTACTCTTGGGGGTCCTGATACTATAACGCCAGTTAACTACAGCACTGGAACGTTCAAAGACTATTTCCGATCCAGCCCCAGTTGCAGCTATAATATAGATGTCTATGGTAAGGTTGTTCAAGCAGGGTGCCAGTAGTCTGAATGCGCTACGAGGCCTCTTCCAAAGGACAGGGGCAAAGAGGGAAGGGTAACAACAGGGAGGGCGGTCCATGAAAGACACCACCATTCTAGCCGTGGATGACGAGGTGCGGTATTTGCGCCTGCTGCGGTTTAATTTGGAGGCCGGGGGATACCGTGTGGCAACGGCTGCTAACGGGGAAGAGGCATTAACCGGGCTAGCTATGGAAGAGCCAGACCTGGTCATACTAGATTTGATGATGCCGGACATTGATGGGTTTGAAGTGCTTCGCCGGCTCAGAGAGTTCTCCATGACACCGGTGATTATTCTCACTGCCAAAGGAGAAGAGTCAGACAAGATCAAAGGCCTCAGGCTAGGCGCCGATGATTACGTTACCAAACCCTTCAGCGCTCAAGAGTTGCTGGCTAGGGTGGAGGCGGTTCTGCGCCGGACCCAACTACAAGAGAGCGCCAATACGCCAGGGGTGCTAGAGATTGGCGACCTTCATATTGACTTCCCGAGGCACCAGGTCAGCGTGGCCGAGCAAGAGGTAAAGCTGACACCGACAGAATACCGTGTGTTGCAGTGCTTGGCCCTTAATGCGGATAAGGTGGTGGTCCAGAGCGAAATCCTCAGAAGGGTGTGGGGACCTGAGTACTTGGAGGAGTATGAAGGTTTGCGGGTGTACATTAGAAGGTTGCGACAGAAACTGGAAAAGGATCCCGACCAACCAACGCTTATTCGCACAGTCCCCGGGGTTGGCTACATATTGAGATCTCCTTCTGAGGTTGCCGATAAAGAGACCATTGTTCAGTCTCAATAACTCATATCACTAATCTTTCGTCCTCGGGTAGACAAAAGGCATGAGCATCAGAGCTGGAGAAAAAACCCGAGATACTCCTAACGGGGCTCGCAAGAACGACCGGCTAAGTGAGAGCGCCCCGCACCATGTGCGCAAGGCTATAGTCCGCAGGGCCCTGATTCCAAGCGCAGTCCTAGCGTTGGCCTTCCTGATTACGCTTGTAGGGCTATACGTGTCCCATCTATCGGCAGTGCTTCAAGTTATTATCCTGGGAGTGTCTTTGTCCCTGCTCTTAACGGCCCATGCGTACCTTGTGAAGGGCACTGCAAGCGCCGTCGCCTCCTTGTATCAGCGCTCCCTTCAGGAGCTGGAGCAGGAGCTCCACGACTTAACCTTCCGAGTGGACACCTCAACCCTCATCGACCAAGTAACTGGGGGTTATACTAGCGAATATCTTCACGCCAGGTTGAGAGAGGAGGTGGCCCGATCCCAGCGTCATGGACGGGCAATAACTTTGATCCTGGTGGACTTGTCGCGCTTTCATCTCATCAATCAGAGATATGGGCGGATGATGGGTAACCAGATCCTTCGCCGCTTTGCTCTTAACACCCTACGCTCCGTGGTGCGGAACTCAGACGTGGTTGCTAGATACGGAGGCGATGAGTTTGCTATACTTCTCCCAGAGACAGACCAGGAGAGAGGTCTGGTTGTGGCAGAACGAATAGAAAAGGCGGCCGCAAGGGGCACCATCCTTCCGGAGGGGGAGCGTATTGATCTACCTATAGCTCTAGGTATGGCCGTTTTCCCACAACAAGGACGTACCGCGGAGGATCTACTC
>JAENIT010000132.1 GCA_016844365.1 Dehalococcoidia bacterium | reverse complement strand
GAGGTCGGGCAGGAAGTCCCGCTCCGCCACCAGGGGCATGTAGTAGCTCTCGCCGCCGGCGAACATAGTGCCCACGCTGTAGACGGGATAGCCGGGGTCCGGCACCAGGGCGATGTCCCCAGGGTCGATGAAGCAGAGGGCGATGTGGCCGATGCCCTCCTTGGAGCCGATGAGGGGCAGCACCTCGGTGTTGGGATCGAAGGCGAGGCCGAAGCGCCGTTCGTACCAGTCGGCCACGGCCTTGCGCAGCTCCGGGAGGCTGTCGCTCTCCGGGTAGCGATGGTTCACCGGTTCACGGGCGGCCTCTACCAAGCGATCGACAACATGGGGGAAGGTAGGCATATCCGGGTCGCCGATGGCCAGAGATATTATGTCTATCCCTTGTGCCCGCTTCTCGGCGATGCGCTTATTGATCTCGTAGAATAAGTACGGCGGCAGCTTCTCAATGCGGCGTGCTAGGTTCATAAAATCATGCTCTCCTAGTATGGTATTTTTCTACCTTTTACCAAAAGTAACGTAGCTGGCAATTCTACTCTGTTGCTAAGTATACCCCTCATCCAGAGGGAGATTTGGCTTAAGGGCAGCTTGTACCGCCAATTCATCACAGCGCTCGTTCTCACGATTTCCAGCGTGGCCTCTTACCCATTTGAACTGAACCTCGTGACGTTCAGCTAAAGCCAAGAGCCTATCCCATAAATCCGGGTTTAGGGCAGGGTCTTTTTTGTTTCTCATCCATCCCAGCGACTTCCACCGCTTAGCCCATCCCAGACTCATCGCATTAACTAAATACTGCGAGTCGCTGTGAAGCGTGACTCGACATCTATCCTTCAGTGATTCCAATCCTTTGATAGCAGCCATTATCTCCATTCGATTGTTGGTTGTGCGTCGAAATCCACCCGCGAGCTCTTCACGGTGATCGTTATAAATGATCACCGCTCCATAGCCTCCGGGCCCTGGGTTCCCTAAACACGATCCGTCGGTGTAAATCTCTACGTCCACGGCTAACCTCTACGCTCCGTTGTTTACCCGCACTGCCTCACCCGGCAGCCCTCGCACAGTCTCGTAATGTGCTGTTTGTTGGATAGTGGGTTTTGTTATAAAATTATGGAGATTGTGAGTTGCCTCACGCATCTAAGGTTGTTAAGGAGGTGTTCTTTTGAAGGACCGTCTCGTTGAGTTTATAGTCCGCCACTCTGTTAACCCCAACCTGCAAGGCAGATGGGCCGTCCAGGTATCGCCCGACGGGCAAGAGGTAGGAATATGCTGGATCCCCAATCCCGATGCAGAGGGGATTAGGGAAGAGGGTGAGAAAAGCGCCGAAGATGACGCTCAGGACCAATACGATGACTGGATGTTCTTCCCATTGCCCGTGCTCTCCAAAGAGGACATGGAGGAAGGAGGACAGTTCTCTGAGGATGCCGCCTGGTTCTCAGCAGAGCTGGCGCTGGACGAATGGATATGGGAAGTGCAGGCTAAGGGGCCCCTCCCTCCTGGTCTCTATGGAGTGTAATATGCTCCTTTTCGAGCATGCGATTCGAGATGTCGTCGCGTCACTACCGGAGATAGAGGAGAGGAGCTTCCCAGTGCCCTACGGACGAGTTTCCGCTACTACCTCGTAGTTCTCAATAAGGGGCTGCTGGGAGTAGAGGCCCTCCGGTCTTGCTTTCATGTAAGCCTCTCGCTCCGAGCTCCGACCCCAACCCTCATACGCGTCTTTGCTATCCCACATCCTGATAGCCAAGTACTTGGTAGCATTCCCTGAGAACTTTATTACGTAGGCGCCAGCAAAGCCCTTTTGATTCTTCATCATCTCATGCCCCTGGGTTATACGGGCTTCAGCTTCAGCCTGCATCCCGGTAGTGACATGAAGCTCTTCATGCACTACGAACATAGCTTCCCTCCTGTCCTAAACCGGGTCGTTCTTCCTCCCCCTTAAAGGGGGATGTTAGGTGGGGGTCGGCCTTTGAGGAAAGTAGACCCTCCCCTAGCCCCTCCCTATGAGGGAGGGGAGGTCACTAGACCGCCAGGTCTTTAGGAAGTTCTATAAACTTGTACATCGAGTTATTTAACATCCGCTTTAGCGCCTGCTGCCTCCAGCTTTACCTTCAGAGCGCCAGCCTCGTCCTTGCTGATCGCCTCTTTAACAGCTACAGGAGCGCTCTCTACCAGGTCCTTGGCTTCCTTGAGACCCAGAGAGGTTACCTCTCTCACCGCCTTGATGACATTTATCTTGTTGTCTCCGAAGCTCGTGAGCATTACAGTGAATTCCGTCTGCTCCTCTTCCTCAATCACTGCAACCGCCTGGGACGCACCAGGGCCCATTCCTGCGAACTGGGACATGGCCATAGGAGCGGCGGTTACTCCAAACTCATGCTCTAGAGCCTTGACCAACTCGGCCAGCTCCAGCACCGTCATGCCTTTGATTGCTGTAAGGACTTCGTCCTTAGTAGTCATACCTTTCCTCCTTTTTGTAAATGGTCGTATTAGTTATTTCCCTCTTCTAGCTGCCGCCTGCGGGCCTCCACGACCCACGCTAGAGAGCTAAGGATACCGTTAAGAGCGTTAACAACACCCACCATGGGGCTTCTGAGGGTGCCCACGAGGTTCACCAAAGGGCTCTGGAACCCAGCCAGCACCTGAGCTATCAGGACTTCACGGCTGGGCAAGGTGGTGAGGGTTGCTACATCGCTCGAGCTCAGAACCCGCCCGTCCATCACGGCTCCCCTGATCTCCATGGGAAGACGATTGCTCCGGATATGCTCTGTGAGCACCTTGGCCGGCTCCACGGGGTCGCTGTAACCGATGACAAAGGCTGTTGGCCCCTGCAATATCTGGATAACACCAGGACGGTCAACCTCTACAGCTGCCAGACGGGCTAAGGTGTTCTTCACGACCTTAAACTCTACCCCAGACTCGCGCAACTTCCGGCGGAGTTGGGAGATCTGAGCCACGCTTATGCCCTGGTATCCAGTGGCTATTACAATGCGGCTGGATAAGAGTCTGCCCTCCAGATCCTTAACCGTTTCGATTTTCTTAGGGGTTGGCATCCTAGCAACCTCAACTGATCCTGATTTTATTTCAAAAAATAAACCCTCGCGCTTAAAGGAACGGCGAGGGCTCAAATGCCTTTACGGCAAAGGCCGAATTTCGACCTTTGTTCTCGAGCCTCGGCAGGCGTGTTCCTTTAAGCCTTATCTGGGCACCTGCTGTCTACGGCGTTTGCGATATTCTGTTGTGAGTCGCTAATCCTCAGCGGCTAGAGCCAAGGTGGACGATAGGTCAAGCTTTATCCCAGGCCCCATAGTCGTGCAAAGGGTCAGGCTCTGGATATATTGACCCTTAGCGCCGCTAGGTTTGGCCTTCACCACTGAATCCACAATGCTAGCCAAGTTCTGTACTAAACTCTTCCTCCATGGGCACCACTGTTCCAGACCTGGGATTTGGCATCAGGCCTCGCCGGCCTATTACGCGACCCAGCTTTCCTACTCGACCCATCATATCCGGTGTGGCGATAGCAACGTCAAATTCCACCCATCCGTCCTCAATTTTTTTGATAAGCTCGTCACTACCCACATAGTCAGCTCCCGCCTCTTGGGCCACCTTATCCGCCTCGCCCTGGGCGAAAACAAGCACCCTCACCTGCTTGCCCAAGCCATTAGGCAACAGGGACACTCCCCGGACTTGCTGGTCCGCGTGTCGAGGGTCCACCCCCATTTTCATGTGCAACTCTACAGTCTCGTCGAACTTGGTATGAGCGGCCTGCTTTGCCAGGGTAACGGCATCCCTCGGCGGATAGGTTTTGCTCTTGTCCACCAGCTTGACAGCCTCTTCATGCTTTTTCCCGATCTTTAATGCCATTAGCTTTCCTCTACCGTGATACCCATACTTCGAGCTGTTCCCGCAAGAATTCGTTCTGCGGTCTCCAGATTGTTGGCGTTCAGATCATTCAATTTAGTCTGGGCAATCTCCCGCAGCTTCTCTCTGGTGATCCGCCCCACACGCTGGGCACGAGGGGATGCGCTACCCTTATCTACTCCAGCCGCCTTTTTCAAGAGGTCTGAGGCCGGGGGAGTCTTAGTGATGAAGGTGAATGAGCGGTCGTCGAAGATAGTGATCTCCGCTGGGATGATCGAGCCAACCAATGATGCCGTCCGTTCGTTGTACTCCTTAACGAAGCCCATGATATTTATGCCGTGCTGGCCTAGGGCCGGACCTATCGGCGGCGCTGGCGTAGCCTGACCGGCCTTGATCTGTAGTTTTACTATAGCCCTGATTTTTCTTGCCAACTTACACCTTTACTATCTGAGTTTGCCTGCTACTGCGCCAGAAACTTTCGCACAGCCTCTTCAAAGCGCGCGGGCTGGTCCAGCATTATGGAGTGACCCGCTCCTGGTATCTCCTGGAGCTGCCCTTCGGCCAAGGCCTTTACCGTTCGCTCCGCGTACTCTCTGGACATGCTAGTGCTCTCGCCGCCCCTTAGCAGCAGGGTCGGACACGTGACCTTTGGCATTATACCCCATAGGTCTTCGCAAACCCATCCGGCTCGGATCTCCGGATCGTGCTTGAACTCGTACATGCCGTTAGCTCCGAGTTTAGCGCTCCACAGAGCACGGTGACGTAGCACCTCGCGAGATTGAATCTTGTTGGTCTGCTGATACCAGTCCACCAGATCATCAATAGATGCAAAGGATTGCGGCGACGGCCCAAAATTGGACGGGTTCTCACGGGCAGGCCCATGGTCCACCAAGACCAGCTTCCCCACTTTTTGGGGCCGGCGACTGGCATATCCAAGGCCATTGTGGGCCCCCATGGAATGGCCGATATATACAAACTTCTCTAACTTCAACGCATCTACAAAGGCATCTATGTCAGAAACAAGGCTCCGAGTGGTGTAGGAGTGATCTGCTGGCCACTCGCTATCCCCGTGACCTCGTTGATCGAGGGCTAAGATATGATACTCCTCCCTGAGAGCATTGGCAAAGAAATCCCAGGCGCGCGAGTTCCCCGTCATCCCGTGAACGAGCAGCATATCAGGCGCACTGCTATTACCCCAGTCGAGGTAATTGAGTCTCAGGCCATTGGCCTCTGCAATCTTGCCTTGGGGCTTAGCCCCTGTTTCCATCGCTTGCACCATGACGCTACATCCTTTCCACTTGTAGGAGGTCCAATTCTACAGGGGTATCTCTGCCAAATATCGAGACCATAACCCTCATCTTCCCCTTATCGGGAAAAAGGACGTCAACCATACCGATGAAGTCGGCAAGAGGGCCATCTATGATCTTTATCTTTTGCCCTTTGCTAAAGCCCACCTTGACACGAGGGGTCTTAGACTCCATCTGGTTTATGATCGTTCGAACCTCTTCAGCCTCCAGGGGTGTGGGAGCAGTGCCTGATCCTACAAAGCCGGTAACCCCAGGGGTGTGGCGCACAACATACCAACTGCTGTCATCCAGACTCATCTGCACTAATATATATCCCGGAAAGACCTTTCTGGATACAGTACGTCTCTGTCCACCCTTTATCTCTACCTCATCTTCCGTAGGAATAACCACCCTGAAGATCTTGTCGACCATGTCCATGGACTTGATCCGTTGCTCCAGGTTCTCCTTAACCTTGTTTTCGTACCCGGAGTAAGTGTGGATGACGTACCAAGCCCGCGCCTCATCCTCAGCGGCTTCCACATCAGGATCCGTTGTCTCCACTAGATCAGTTTGAGTGCCAGTCTTCTCGTCTAAAGATGTATCCATGATGACGGCTTAGCGCCCGACTCCTAGCAACAAATTATCGACAACCTTTAGGAATACCCAGTCTATGACACCCAACATCAGGCCAACGGCCACGGATACCACAATTACCAGAACGGTGAGGTTGGTGGTCTGCTTCCTGCTGGGCCAGGTCACCTTTTTCAGCTCCGAGACGGTTTCCCTAGCGAACTGGAAGTTGAGCGTTCTGCCTTTAGGCATGACAGGACGCCGCGCCGGACGAGAAGCCTTTGCCGTGCCCTGAGCCTCATCACTCTGCCCAGCCCTGGTTGTCATCCGCATAAACTTACCTCGTTTCCCGATGGGTGGTGTGGCGACGACAGCGAGGACAGAACTTTAAGAACTCCATCCGGTCGGGATCGTTTCTACGGTTTTTTGACGATGTGTAATTTCGGGCGCGGCACTGAGTGCACCCCAAGTGCATAACTATCCTGGCATCAGTTCTCTTTGCCATAAAGTTTACCCATCCCTAACTCAAATATCAGGTTATCGTAACTAACCACTATAATCTAAGCGAGCAAGCCTATTTTATCCGTAATAAGCCCACGACCATACTCGAACTGGTGACCCCGTTCTTACCAAGAACGTGCTCTGCCTGCTGAGCTACGTGGGCATCGGGAACAAGGGGAACTTGGCCGGCTCCTGGGTATCACCTACGCCCGAGATAAATAGAACCAAGCCCCTTTGAGGGGCCTAAAGTAGTATAGCAACTAATCGCAGCCAGGTCAATGAAATTATGTGAGGGGAAAGGATCACACAACCGTTAGCGCCATTGCGCTTAGGGGTAGGTTCATTTAACTGCGAAGCCTCTCCAAGGAGGCCTCCCAGATAGGGTGTTTTTGGTGGAGATAGGGGGGATCGAACCCCCAACCTCGGCATTGCGAACGCCGCGCTCTCCCAATTGAGCCTTTTCCAACTGTCAATGTTGCTTCGCACACGGACAGGGTACGGTAAGAGGAGCTAGGGAACGGGATTGATCCGCATTCTGAGGAGACCCAGCAGATCCTCTGTCACCGTCTTCACGATGTTGACCCGGCTGTCAGGGTCTTCCACCCACTTCACAGGGATTTCCTTTATCTTATACCCCTTCTGCACGGCCAGGATAAGAAGCTCAGTGTCAAAGAACCACTCCTGGTTCTGAATCAACGGAACCAACTCTCGGACTGACCTCTGGCTTATGGCCTTGAAACCGCACTGAGCATCGGAGAAGGGTGACTGGAAACCAGCTTTGATAATCAGGTTGTAGCCTCGAGAGAGGACTTCCCTACGGGGAGAGCGGGTGGTCTCCGAGGATGGCATGAGACGGGAACCCAACGCTACGTCGTACCCTTGAGCTATCGCACCCGCTAAGGCAGGATAGGACTCCAGGTCCGTGGAAAGGTCCACGTCCATGTAGCTGACGATATCAGCCTGACTGGCGCTCCATGCCGCCCTCAGCGCCCTGCCTCGGCCCTTGAGGTCCAGGTGCAACCAGCGCACCTCTGGATACTCCTCAGCCAACTCTGTGGCCACTCGCAGTGTGCCATCGGTGGACGCGTTGTCAGCGATAACGATGGACCACCGATATTGAGCCATGCGCTCCCGCATAAAGGCCACCAGGGTGGCTATACTGGTAGGAAGCACATGTTCCTCATTGTAAACGGGAATAATCGTATCCAGGGAAAGCACTCTACACCCCTATCTGAAATTCATAGTTTTCTCAATAAGGCTAAGGGATGTTATCTTTCAGCACCGCCGCTACCTGAAAAGGGTCCCAGCTAACCACAGGGCAGGCGTACAGCTCCATGGCTCCCATGTCTGAGGTGCGCACCGAGGGGTCTCCCCTGTCTACAATCCGCACAATAGTTGGAAACCCCCTCCACT
>JAENIT010000131.1 GCA_016844365.1 Dehalococcoidia bacterium | reverse complement strand
GATCTTGAAGCAACCCGCTCGGGAGGGCTATCACGTTGATGGCTACCAGGTTTTTCTTACCAGCACTTTCGGCATAGTTATATTTCACGAAGAGGGTGGTTGCCAGTAAGTCCCCGTCAGGGTGCGGGATTGTAGTAGGCAGAAGATCTTGGTCACAATATTGTTGGAAGACTTTTGGGAAATCCAAATTATAAACTGGAATCGTAGATTCCTCGAAGTCAAACGTAGCTTGAAGTCTTTGAGCCCTCATAACTGAGCCTCCTGGCTCTGCACAGCCTAACCGGGATGATGGAGGTTCCGACTCTATCAAGTGCCTCTCGGGTCAGGTCCTCTCCAATGTCAGCAACCATGTCCGCTTCTTGAGCGAAGATGGTGACGATATCGTGTCGGAAGTCGCTGACGGCATGGACGACAAGGCGAAGCGTGGCCTTCTCAATTGCCTCAAGGAGATCATGGTTGTGTTCAAGCGTGCTGGGGTCTAGCGTCATCTTAGGCGCTCCCTGGCTTGCGCTACGTATTCGGGACTCATATCGAAGCCGAGATAGCGGCGTCCCTCCTGTTGAGCGGCCATCGCCGTTGTTCCGGTGCCCACGAAGCAATCGAGGATGATGTCTTCCGGGTCTGATAACAAACGAACCATGCGCCGCGGCAATTCAATGGGAAACTCGGCTTCGTGCGTAACGTGGGACCGGACGGAGGGGAAGTGCCATACCCCGCGAGACCCCCACTCGCTCCACTCCTTCCTAGTCAACCGCCGGCGGTCTACCTTGGTAATGCCTGGCTTCCAAAGGACATAGACGTACTCAAACTCATCGACAGACCGATAGGAGAGGCTGTGCCACCGACTGTTTGCCCAACACGGGTCCTTTACCCATACCCGTCTGTCGTATACGAAGAATCCAGCCCTCCTTGTCCACTCCTCAATGAGGCCGCCTACCAGTTGCACGCGGGTCTGCGAACTGTACTTACCGCCTCGGACGTTGTTGTGCTCAGTCCGACGCTGGACAGTTTGCTCGCTGCATCCCAGGAGTGCCGCTAGTTGGTGGCGGTTGAAGTCTGGATGCGCTTCGCGAGCCGCAAGAACCTGCTCTCTGGTAACAGATGACTTCTTGCTCGTAACGTTGTCAGCTTGGATGCGCGGCATCCCCACATCTGTGAATGCCAGAATGTCAGCGATGTTGATGGCAAGGAACCCCCCCGGTTTGATAACCGGGAAGTGTAGGGCGATTACTTCTTGAAGTAGGTCTTGCCAGTCGCAAAAAGATAGATCCCTCTCGTAGGACTTCCCGACGAAGTAAGGAGGCGACCAAAAACTCAGAGCAACAGAGCCGGGGCTAACTTGGCGGAGAAGGTCACGAGCATCACCACAGTAAATAGCGTTAACCCTTAAGTAATCACCATAAGGCTGTTGGTCTGCGGAATTTCCATTTTCAAAAAGCGGCAATGGGGCCGGGATTCTAGATTTCTCCTTTGCGGTGTTGTCTAAAGTTTTCATTTCTCGGCAGTCCTACTAATATTAGCTCGTATGGTAATATTAGTATAGATGTTCGGCCATGTCAATAGCTTACACGGTATCGTATAATATATTTATCTCTCCTGTTCTTGTCTATGGAGTAGTATAATCAAGGTGAGCACCATGCCATCTATCACCGACGAGCTTAACACACCGCAGCGGGAGGCCGTGGAGGCCGCCGGCGGGCCTCTGCTCATCCTCGCGGGGCCCGGCAGCGGCAAGACCAGGGTCATCGCCCACCGAGTGGCCTATCTCGTACAAGAGATGGGGGTGCCCCCCTACCGAGTCATGGCCGTCACCTTGACAAACAAGGCCGCCAGGGAGATGAAAGAGCGCATCTATCACCTCCTGGGCCGCGGCGTGGAGGAAATGACCCTGGGCACCTTCCACGCCATCTGCGCTCGCATCCTGCGGGTGGACGGAGCCCATGGCGGCGTCGACCCCAAGTTCGTTATCTACGACGACGACGACCAGCGCTCGATCCTCAAGCGTTGCTACCAGGACCTCTATCTTGAGCCCAAACGCTATCCCATCCGGGCGGTGCAGTCGGCCATATCCGGAGCCAAGAGCCAGCTCGTCCCCGCTGAGGAGTACCGCCACTTCAAGGGGAGCACCTACTTCGATGAGGTGGTGCAGAGGGTGTACACTCGATACCAGGAGCTCCTGACGGAGTGCAAAGCCCTGGACTTCGACGATCTCATCATGGGCACAGTGCAGCTATTTCGTGGGGCTCCGGAGATTCTGGAGAAGTACCAGCGCCGCTACCTCCACCTCCTCATCGACGAGTTCCAGGACACCAATACCGCCCAGTACGCCTTCGCTCAGCAGCTCGCGGAGCTGCATCGCAACATCTGCGTGGTGGGGGACCCGGACCAGGGCATCTATAGCTGGCGCAACGCCGACATTCGGAACATCCTCAGCTTCGAGCGGGACTACCCCGAGGCCAAGGCAGTGTACCTAGAGCAGAACTATCGCTCCACCAAGACCATCCTGGAGGCTGCGAGCCGGGTTATAGTCGCCAACACGCAGAGAAAAGAGAGGAGCCTGTGGACGGCCAACGGCGACGGCGCTCCCATCACGTTGGTAGAGGCTTACGATCCCGATGAGGAGGCCTGGTACCTGGTTCGGGAGCTGGACCGCCTCGGACGGGATGGATACCGCCTGGGGGACTGCGCCATCATGTACCGCACCAACGCCCAGTCCCGGGCCATCGAGGAGTCGATGGTGCGTAACGGGGTGCCCTACAAGCTGGTGGGGGCCACTCGATTCTATGATCGCCGAGAGGTCAAGGACGTCCTGGCCTATCTGCGCATCGTCCACAACCCTTACGACAACGTGAGCCTCGCCCGAATCATCAACGTGCCCACTCGAGGCATCTCACAGCGCACCGTGGAGGAGCTGCATCGATGGGCCAAGGAGCTGAGGGTGCCCCTCTACACCGCTATCCAGGTGGTGGCCCAGGAGAGCGGTGACAGTGGTGGCCCCGCTCACCCCTTCCAACCCAGGGCGGCCCGGGCCCTTATGGCCTTCCTGGAGATATTGAACGGGCTTATTGCCGCAGCCGAAAGTTCGGACGTTGTTCAGCTACTCGACCTGGTCTTGGCGCGCTCTGGCTACGGCGAGTATGTAAAGGGCCTTGAGGACGGCGAGGAGCGATGGGAGAACATAGTGGAGCTTCGGGCCGTGGCCGATGGCTATCGGGATGCGGGGCTATCGGCGCTGCTGGAGGGAGTCGCTCTGGTCTCCGATGTGGACAACCTGGACGAGAAGGCCGATGTGGTAACCCTTATCACCCTCCACGCGGCCAAGGGCTTGGAGTTCCCTGTGGTGTTGATCACGGGGATGGAGGACGGACTGCTCCCTCACTCCCGCTCCTTCGATGACCCGGCCCAGATGGAGGAGGAACGGCGACTCTGCTACGTGGGCATCACCAGGGCCAAGGAGCGGCTGTACCTGGTGCGAGCCTTTCATCGAGGCTTTGGAGGGATGCCCACCCTGCCATCCCGCTTCTTAAAGGACATCCCGCCCCATCTGGTGGCTCACCCGGGGAGGGGCTACCAAAAATCCATGCCGGTGATGTCTGCGTCTCAGCCGCAGAAGGAAGAATCGTCTCTGCCAGCCTCCTACCAACCGGGGGAGAGGGTGCTCCACA
>JAENIT010000130.1 GCA_016844365.1 Dehalococcoidia bacterium | reverse complement strand
GGTACCATTCAATGACTTGTACGTCCGGTTGCATCAAAAGACGTGTAAGCAATGTTCTCTTAATTGGGTTCAGCAAGTGAGCCGTGCATATGTAGGCCACCAAGTCCTACTCAGACTGGGCCAAAGTCGACCGTTTCCATATGACGACCCGAGTAATCCCCCGACGTGCTGGCTTCAGGTAAATCACATTATCCCATTAGAAACCTCCTCACCCGACCATTTCAGACTTCCCTGACCTAATCTTGTATCTTCCGTCTTCCGTAACTCTAAACGGAAGAACGATACCAAACCCTAATCGGCCAGACCCCTTGTCCGGTTCGCCCCGCCAGGATAAGGAGGAAGCATGAACAAGTGGGAGCATAGAGTTGCGTATGTGGACTTCCGGGGACGCATATCCTAGAATGCAGCTTGCAATCCAGTGCCCTTTGTCCTATAAATTAACCTAGCAGGTATTGCCCAGTGCCCATAGAGAGTAAGAGCAGACCACACCTGCTATCGATGTGTGATTCATAGGGCTGTGCAAAGTACGCTCAGACGACCGCGTGATTTTTGTCCAGCGTCCCTCTGGCATATCGGAGAACCCTAGTTGTTGCGTGACCTCCTTGATATAGTACGCTTCAGAGACTACACTATTCCTTAGGTTATAAGTTATTAGAGGCAAAGTATGACTAATTTCGTTATCCTAGGGCCCGCGGCAGGCTACATGGAACGGGGACGCAAGGTAATCATGACTGACCCGGGGCCGTACGTGATGATCACCTTATTGTTTTCTTTAACCGCCGCCTCGACGGCCATAGCATTGAGCGTATCTCACCGCGATCTCCCATTGCTTATTCCAGCCATGTTCCTGCTGGACTTCAACGCCCTGCTCGTAGCGCCAGTGGTAACCATGATGGCCGTGGCCACAGGATGCACTGGCCAGCAAGTGCATCTCGCGTCGACAATAAAGAGCGCTCTTCCCTGGGTGCCACGCTACTTTTGGACCAATGCGCACACGACCGTAATTTTCTGGGTGCCCCTGCTGTCCCTTCTATTCTTGCGCAGTCTACAGGAAGCCCATTTCCCGGTCGCAGACTCGGCAAAGGAGCAAATCACGGCCCTCTGGTGGCTCTTGACTGGACTTGTTGGTATGTACCTCCACTCCAGGACCCTTCTAGCTCCCTATTTAGCTATCCACTCAAACTTGCCAGGCACCATCGCGACACTGGAGGCATGGAGGCTGTCGAGTCGGCATCTGCCGTTGGTGCTGGTAACTCTGGTTATATGTATAGCCCCCGTGGCGATTCCCTTGGGCATCATGCGATATTTAGTTACCGAATCGCTCTACAATAACAAGGAAGCACTTGAAATAGTTAATCTGTCGCTACCGCATCTCCTCCTACTGTGGGTACAGCTAGTGCGTCTTGCGCTCATCCCGCCAGTTTACCTTCTATATCAGGACCTCTGGGCCGGCGAGATGAGACGCCGATACTCCGAAAGCGAACAAGAGAGACCCTTTTGGGCTCGCATGCTTCTTACCTTTACTAGCTGGCTGCCGTCTCTGGCCCCAACCAGTAGTGGCAACCACGGGGGATCGACCATTAACTTACATCCGCCAGTAGGTGCACCTTCAGGATCACGACTCCCGGAAGAGCTATGACCTCAAGGTATATAGACATCAATGGCGTTAACATCCACTATGTTGCCTTAGGCCAGGGGCAGCCCCTTATGTTCGTATCGGGCTTGGGCGCTTCCGTGCAGATGTCCCTGGATACCGTAATTCGTCCCCTGGCCGAGCGATTCCAAGTCTACGGACTGGACCTGCCAGGAGGCGGGGAGTCGGACAAGCCACCCATCAGCTACACCCTGGAATACTCCCTGAAGACCGTTTTGGACTTCATGGACGCCCTCTCTATCAAGACCATCAGCGTTGTAGGGTCCTCCATGGGAGGACTGGTCAGCCTCGGACTGGCCCTGGAGCACTCGAACCGGGTGGACAAACTGGTGCTGGTGGACAGTGTGGGTCTGGGCAGAGAGGTGGGATTGATATTCCGGCTGGCCTCTCTGCCCATATTGGGGGAGATATTAGGCACTCCCTGGCTCCCGGCAATCAAGATGGCTTTGAGAAGTAGCTATCGAAGCCCCCCTGTGGACGTCGACGCCCTAGCTAGAGAGTTTCACAGAATAAGGAGTTTGCCAGGAGCAAAACGGGCGCTGTTATTGGTGTTACGGTATGGACTTAACTTTAAGGGCCTCAAGAAGCACCTTGTAATGAGGGATCGGCTTCCTGAGCTTCGTCTCCCCACTCTCATCATGTGGGGAAAGAACGATCCAATTTTCCCCGTAAAGCACGCCTACGCAGCCCACCAACTCATCCCCAACTCTCGGCTCCACATTTTTCCGGAGTGCGGCCACGATCCCGCCAGGGAGTCCCAAGAAGAGTTTCTCAAGGTCATTAGCGAGTTCCTGGAAGGCGAATAGACTCAGCCTATGGATTATAAAGCGGCCCTGGACTACATCTACAGCTTGACCAACTATGAAATAGCCCCGGCCACTTCCTACTCCAGCGCCAACTACGACCTGCGTAGGATGGATGCCCTCTTGTCGGCGCTGGGTAACCCTCACCTGGGACCTATCACCCTCCACATAGCCGGCACCAAGGGCAAGGGTAGCACCGCAGCCATGGTAGCTTCAGCGCTATCTAATTCTGGCTACAGAACAGGATTGTACACCTCTCCTCACCTCCACACCATCCGGGAGCGGATTCGAGTAGACGGAGAGCTCATATCAGAAGCAGACCTGGCCGATCTTACAGATCGCCTGAAGCCCAAGGTGGAGGAGATAAACAGCGCCGCCACCTTCGGGATGATAACTACCTTTGAACTCCTAACCGCCTTGGCCTTCTGCTACTTCCAAGAGCGGCAGGTTAAGTGCCAAGTGCTGGAGGTAGGCTTGGGAGGTCGCCTGGATGCCACCAATGTTGTGCGCCCCGACGTGTGCATCATCACCCCCATAAGCTTGGACCACACCGATATTCTTGGAGATACCGTAGGGCAGATCGCAAGGGAGAAGGCGGGCATCATCAAGCCCGGAGCAAGGGTGGTGGTAGCTCCCCAGCCCTCAGAGGCTGAGGAGGTAATCATCCAGGCCTGCGAGAAGGCGGGCGCTACAGGGCTGCTGGTAGAGAGAGAGGTCACCTGGCAGCGCGAGTGCGCCGACCTCCAGGGGCAGTGTCTAACCGTAAAGGGGAGGAAAGGCTCGTACAGCTTTAAAGTCCCCCTCCTAGGAAGGCACCAAGGAGAGAACGCAGCCACAGCCATCGCCGCTCTAGAGCTCCTCATGGAACGCCTGAATGGAATCACCCCGGATAGTGTGGCTCGCGGCCTGACCAGAGTGGAGTGGCCGGGAAGGATGCAGGTGCTTAAAGAAGACCCCCTCTGGATTGTGGACGGCGCTCACAACCCAGCTTCGGCCAGGGTGCTCAGGGCCGCCCTTGAGGAGGACTTCCCCACCACACGCCCAATCTTCATCATCGGCACGTCTTCTGATAAAGAC
>JAENIT010000129.1 GCA_016844365.1 Dehalococcoidia bacterium | reverse complement strand
CCCTGCCCTGCTATCTGGACCAGGGGGACATCGGTCCGGCGGTCGCCCTCGGTGGTGATGCGCCGAACCTCCACCAGTACCTCCATGTCGGGGTACAGGCCCTTGAGTTGGTCAACGATCTGCTGGGTCTGCCGGAGCGCGAGGGCGCTCCCTCGAGTGCCCACCACCAGACGTTTCTTTGCTGTTGTCATTGGGATTCTACTCCGGGTGTGAAGAGGCTATATCTATCTGAAGGGCAAAAAGATCTTGAACGGCTTCAACGTAGCCGTTGGTGTTGCCAGCCTCCTTGAGGTTGACCAAGGGATCATGAAGTATCTTCTTTACTATTGCTCTGGTCATAGCGTCAACGCGCCGACGCTCATCATCGGTCAGTCCTTGGAAACGGCTGAGGGTCTTGGACACCTCTTCCTGGCGGATCGCCTCAGCCCTGTCTCTCAAGGCCGCTATTGTAGGGAGTACGCTGAGCGTCCGCCACCAAGCCATGAACCGCTCAACTTCATCCTGTATGATGGCTTCCACCCGGGGAGACTCCTTTTCTCGCTCCCGCTGGTTGGCGTCCGCTATAGCCTGGAGATCGTCGATGTTGCGCAGGTGAACGTTGGGTATCTCGCTGGCTGCTGGATCGACATCTCTGGGAACGGCTATGTCCACGATAAGGACAGGACGGCCGTTCCGCCTCTCCATTAGGGAGGCCACACGGTTGGCCCCAAGGATGTATTCGGGAGCGCCAGTGGATGTTATCACGATGTCTGCGGATATGAAGGCTTCGTCCAAGCGCTTGAAAGGCAGCGCCTGACCACCGATCGCGTTCGCCAGCTTCTGGGCACGATTCAGGGTCCGGCTGACAACAACCACGCTCGCCGCGCCCTGGCTCATCAGGTTGACACTGGTGAGCTTGCCGGCCTCCCCGGCGCTGATGACGAGGACCCGCCTCTGGTTGAGGTCAGGGTAGAACTCTTTAGCCAGGGCTACCGCCGCGGAGCTTACGGAGGCGGCGTGACGGTTTATCTCTGTTTCACTGCGTGCCCTCTTGCCAGCCTGTATGGCCCGGTGAAAGAGGCGAGAGAGCGCGGGGCCCAGGGCACCTTTGCCCAATGAGTCCTCCATTGCCTCCTTCACTTGGCCTAAAATCTGGTCCTCTCCCAGGATCATGGAGTCCAAGCCTGAGGCCACCCTGAACAGGTGGCGGACGGCGGCCTCATGCTCATAGATGTAAGTGTACTGGTCTAAGTCAGATAGCGAGAGTCCGCTCCAGTCAGAAAGAAACCTGCGAATATGATTAGCGCCCAAGGCAGCGTTTTGGACCGTGGTATATATCTCGGTTCTATTGCAGGTGGCCACTACCACGCCGTGCTTCACGTATTCAATAAGGAGATCCAGCATCCGCTTGCCGTCGGTTTTGTTTATGGCAAAACGCTCCCGTATTCCTAGAGGTGCGGTACGGTGGCTGATGCCTATAACAAGTAGAAGCAACCCATTTACCTCTTATTAAGATTTACCCACAGTCTTCTCTACTAGAAAACTGGTTAATCGTTCCCTCGCAGCCCAGAGCTCCCCTTGTCGCACCAGTTCCTTTAACTCCTCATCTATCCCTTGTTGCCAGACTTCTGGGTCTGGGCGTATCCCTCGCCCTCTCAAAGTTGCGCGCACCTGGGAGAGCACCGATAGCAGTTCGGCGTACTCTGGCGGGAACATCTCCTCCAGCTCCTCCCGAACTCGTCGGGCCATGGCAGGGCTGAGACCACTTGTGGAGACGGCTAAAGTAAGCCCGCCTCGCTTGAAAATTGCTGGAGCTATAAAGTCGCAGTTGTCTACGTCGTCGGCGGTGTTTACCAGAACGCCCAGTTTTCGAGCCTCATCGGCCGCGGCCTGGTTTATACCATGGTCATCGGTGCATACCAGGGCCATGTAACACCCAGCGATATCACCATCAGCATACGGCCGCTGCTCGATAGTTATGCGCCCCTCCTGGCCCCAAGTCTTGATCTCATTGGTGTACTCCGGGCTGACCACGGTTATGATAGCGCCACACTCCAGTGCGGTAGCCACCTTCCGTTCCGCAATTTCACCCCCCCCCACCACCACCACTTTTTTCCCGTCTAGTTTCAGGTAGATTGGGTAGTATCCTGCCATCTTTTCCCTTCCCTGTTAGTTTATATTATCTAAGGTATGACTGCGTTCCTTCTTAAACATCTCTAATGAGCAGGCGTTAAGGAGAACCGGGGCCCCACCTTTGATTCATCCCATTCTCATACCCCAAAGCTAACGCCAGCAGCACTTGGTCCATCAGATCATTAATCCGCTGCCAGAGACGGGATCCTTCGCTCTCCGTGACCTTTTCGCTAGCCAGACCCTTCACCATATCCTCTATGGGGCGGCGAAAGAAGAGGAAGGCCTCCATCGTCCCTGCCAGGGACATGCCGTTGCGAGCTGCCTCCGACCCGTAGCTTTCCCCAATGCTCCTGGCTTCCTCCATGAGACGTGGCCGGCTTCTAGAAGAAGCCATGTACTCCATTACTAGCTCTACCAATCTTCGACCCCATAAGCGCATCTGCGCTCGTTCACCTTCGTTTAAGCCCAGCCTTCTAAGATGGGATAACCCTCTGGAATAACGGAGCTTTCTGCGCACCCCAGCTATGGTTTTCTCCCTTACCTCATCGTATCCATTGCCCTGATCTATGGGCAACTCCCCGCTCATGAGATTGTAGATGTCCTCTACGGAGAATCGACGATGGCCCCCTGGGGTCCGGAAACTGCGAATTAGCTCCCTGTTGGACCAGTGTCTGAGGGTAACTTCGTTTACCCCCAACATCCTGCTGGCCTGGCTTAGAGAGAGCCACTGTCTAGGTCTTCCCTTTGAGACATTTTCTACCATGGCCCCGATCTCTGGCTAACTAAATCTATCAAAACCAAAGGTAACTTGTAAAATTTTACCATATTTACCAGGGGGCGAATAGTCTTCTACTACGTCTCCACGGCTGTGTCGTATCATTGTGACTGTTTGCGAATCCCGTGCCATTGGTCCACTGTAAAGCCCCATTGCCCGCCCGCTGCGGCTTGCATCTGAAGGGCCTGCCATCTATCGAACTCCTCCAGTTCCACAGCCGGCTGCCGCGCTCTTGCCGTCTCGGGCTGCTCCATCCACCAGCGATAAATCGAGATGTTGTAGTAGGCGATAGCCAGAACAGCTAGCAGACCGCCAACCTGCAGCACAATCCTTCGCCTGATGGGAAGCGAGAGCAATTTATGAAGCCCAAAGGCAACGAAGGTGAACATGAAGGGGGCCGCCCCAATGGCCCTAGCTCCATCGGGTGTGCCGGTGCTAAGTATCTGTACTGGGAGGAGGATGACCAAGAGGAAGCACCACCATAAGCCAGTATCCCTCCACCTGAGTATCCCAATCAAGAGGCCCAGCCAGTATAAAATGGTGGTGGCAGGATCCAGAAATCCATGCCCTCTGGGGACATAACGAGGATTGAGGCCGTACTGACCAACTCCACCATCCATTAGTATCAGGCCGTTGGCCACCCTACGTATCTGGCCTAAC
>JAENIT010000128.1 GCA_016844365.1 Dehalococcoidia bacterium | reverse complement strand
TCGGTAATCGCCTTTTGAAGTACGATTCCGATGGGAAGCTCACGGCCCAGCTTGGTGGGCTAGGCGCTAGCGACGGGCAGTTTAGAGAGCCCTGGGGCGTAGCAGTGGATGACGGAGGTTACGTGTATGTAGCGGACACCTGGAACCACAGGATTCAGGTTTTCGATAAGGATCTGAAGTACCTCCGCAAATGGGGCTACTTCGCCAACACCCAGGATCCTACCGCCTCACCAGGAGGTCTCTTCGGCCCTAGAGATTTAGCTGTAGATGTGCAGGGTAATTTGCTGGTCTCGGACACGGGGAACAAGCGCATACAGAAATTCTCTCCGGAAGGCTCCTTTATGAAGAGCTATGGCGGCCCAGGAGCCGGCCCCGGCCGTTTCATGGAACCGGTGGGCCTGGATGTAACCTCCGATGGGCGGATATACGTGGCGGACACCTGGAACCATCGTGTGCAGTGGTTCGACAAGGAGTTTGTGTACATGGGGGAATTCCCCGTCCAGGCCTGGCAAGGGCAGGGGTTAATGAATAAGCCATACCTGTCTGTTGAAACAGGCGGTAACGTCGTAGTTACTGATCCGGAGAAACACCGCCTGTTGCGCTTTTCGTCAGATGGCTCCATCATCTCTGTTATCACCGGATACGGCCAAGAGAGGCCGGTCTTTAATACACCCATGGGAATCTCCACCGACAAGCAGGGCCATCTGTATGTAGCCGACTCCGGGAGCGGTCGGGTCGTTAAGTTGGCGCCGTAAGGTAAAGCTATGTCCTCGGAGGATGGCGATGTCCAAGGAAGGGCCCGCCCCATTAGGTTAGAGCAGAGAGTAGCCGGCCGCGTCCTGTGGCTGGCGGCAGCCGTGTTCCTGGCAGCTACGGCAGAGTGGTATCTAGGCCACAAGGTCACCCTGATCGACGGCCTTATTTTTTACGGTGCGGCCACCTTCTGCTTCCTCAGAGGGACGAATGACACTGCCACCTCAGTAGGTCCGGCCAGTTTCACTCGACGTGAGCTGGCTATCCTGGGTATAATTCTAATCTTGGCCCTGGGCCTACGCCTGTACAAGCTGGACACCATCCCCTACGGCCTATGGTTCGACGAGGCCTCCATTGGTTTAGAGGCGTCTCGAATTGCTAAAGATGGTACTTTTCGTCCCATATATTCTCAGGGCACTACCTCACCGGCGGCTTTCGTGTACCTCGTAGCTCTCGCCCAGGGAGTCTTGGGGCAGACTATAGTGGCCGTGAGACTCGTCCCCGCCCTGATGGGCGCGGCGACGGTCGTCCCCTTCTATCTTCTCGCTCGACGCCTCTTCGATCCCCGAGTGGCCCTGGCCGGGGCCTGCTTTCTGGCGGTGTCTCGATGGGAGTTGAACTTCAGCCGAATGGGGATGCAGGGAATCACAACCCCGTTTTTCACTCTGGTTGTGGCAGCGCTGATCCTTGCAGCCATCGAGTCAAGGCAGTCAGGCCGCTCTGGTTTGAGGACAGCTCTATGGGCTGCCGCTGGCTTCACTATGGGAATGGGAGCTTGGTTCTACTCTGCCTTTCTTCTGTTCCCCGCAGTCGTTGGTGTATACCTCGCGGGGCGCGCCTTGGCGGACTGGCGCTTTCTCAAGCAGCAGTGGCTGGGACTGGCTGTATTTGTTGTAATGGCGGCTCTCATTGCCTCACCGATAGGGATGTACGCCTTGAATAAGCCAGGGACCTTCTTCGCCCGAATGTCGACAGCCTCGGCCTTTCCGCAAAAGGGCGCTGAAGAGAGGCTGTCAGTGCTGGGAAGCAACCTGAAGGCTCATCTTCTGATGTTCAACTACATGGGCGACCGCAACGGCAGGCACAACCTCCCAGGAGAGCCTATGGTTGACCCTGTCGTGGGAGTCCTGGGAGTGCTGGGCGCTGCTTACGCCTTGTACCGGTGGCCCAAGCCCCTGCACCTCTGGCTGCTAGCCTGGTTAACGGTCATGCTGATGGGTGGAGTGTTGTCGTTGCCCTTCGAAGCGCCCCAGGGCCTGAGGAGCATCGGCGCGCTGCCAGCCGTGTATTTGCTGGCCTGCCTCGCCCTGGACCGGCTGGTGAGTGGTTTCTCCAGGCTGTATTCTCCGAAAATTGTGATTGGGGGTCTTGTGGCTTTGGTGGCGCTGGTTGGATATAGTAACCTATACACCTACTTTGGCCGCCAGGTCGCTGATTTCGCATCCTGGAACTCCTTCTCTACACCTGAAACCGTCGTAGCTCGTCGTATCAGCGGATTGCTCAAGGCGGGTTACCAGGTCTACGTCTCTCCCATGTACCACGGTCACCCAGCTATACAATACCTGTCCCCCAACGCCCCATACCAGCTCTTTGATACAGCAAATGGGCTGCCTCTGCTGGCCACTGAAGGCCGGGTCGCGTTGTTTCTCTCTCCCGAGGAGACAGTTCCCCTGGATCTGGTAAAGAGCTATTATCCCGATGTATCCTGTGAGGCGATTACCTCCCCCAAGCCAGGACCACCATCCATATTCTTCTGCGACATAGGGCCCCAGGAACTCAAGGCCGCCCACGGTCTTACGGTGAAGTATCATCTCGGAGCTAGGGAACAGCGCACTGAGCCTGTGCTTTCTGTCGAGCCCAACCTGAAGATGGTTTGGGGCAGTAGCAGCCATCCACCGCCACCTTTTCGCGTCGAGTGGACGGGAAGCCTGTACGTTCCTCAGTATGGGCGCTACCGATTTATGCTAGACGGGAACATTCCAGCCTCGCTTCATATTGATAATGATGAAATTACAAGCGAAGGTGGTGGTGTAGTGCTGGCCAAAGGGATCCACGATTTCAGAGCCACTGCCGAGGTGTCAGGCCCTGGAGGATTAAGCTTGATGTGGGAACGAGATGGGGGCCAGAGGGAGGCGATTAGCGCCGAGTATTTCTTCAACGACCGGACGCCGGCAATGGGACTTATTGGCAGCTACTACCCAAATGTGTTGTGGGACGGCAAGCCATCTTTTCAACGAATAGACCCCGCCGTGGCTTTTTACTTCCATTTGCTCCCCCTGCCGAGACCTTTTAGCGTAGAGTGGAGGGGTAGTATTAAAGTAGCGGCGGATGGAATGTACCGCTTTGCCACTCAGTCCGTCAGCTCTTCCGAGGTGTACCTGGACAATCGGCTGGTGGTAAATAACACCGCGAACAACGAGCTAGCCGAAGGTATCATAGATCTCACTAAGGGATGGCATGAGATAAAGGTCCGCTACCAGAATCGAGACGCTTACTCTCGTGTATACCTGTACTGGACGCCACCAGGAGGCTCAAGGGCTGTAGTGCCACCCAGCAGCCTTCGACCATGGTGATACAGGCGGAGGGATTAAGACTGGCGTTGCCTGAGGTTCTCGAAGCATGTCCTGAGGTAGTCGAAGGGGCACGCAGCTCGGTCCTCTCGAGAGCCTCTCCGCGCACGGAGTCCGCAAGGCGGACAAGGAACGGGCGGCGCTAGCCCATTTCCATACTGCAAAGTGCTGGTGGCAATCAGCATAGACGATTCTGGTCCCATTCAGTGGCTGCCTTAGGCGCTCTTCGGGTGGAAAACCAGTACCGTACC
>JAENIT010000127.1 GCA_016844365.1 Dehalococcoidia bacterium | reverse complement strand
GGGGAGAGCCTGCCCGCTCTGGCGCTTTAACATCTCACACCCTCCTTAGGTCTGCGGCCGGAGCCGGAACTGGAAAGTTTTGGCCTGACTGAAATTCACTGGACCCTCGATAGCCGAGGATGTGAAGGTCACCGTGATCAGGCGGTCCGTCCCAGCGGCTGTAGTGCCCCTAGAGAAGGTCACATTGCTGAGAGATTTCCCAACAGTGGTCACCACGCCGTCGTAGTCCCGGACCAGGTCGCTTCCCGATATGTAATAGTAGGCCCTGTGGCCGAAGTTCGCGTCCTGGTAGTAGTCCGTCCAATCGAAGCCCGTGCCCACGCTGCTGCTCACTGTAATGCTAGCGCCCTCGGCTAGGTCGCTGTATTTAGCCATGTTGATGTCCCCGGAGATGAAGGAAGCGGCGATCTCAATCTGCCGGTAGACGGTTAGCTGGCTGTTGCTGGTGTCGAACCCTTGCCCCACGCGCAACATAACATTGGTCAACGCCCCCAGCACGATGGTGGTAACGACCATGCCAACCATTACTTCGACAAGAGTATAGCCCTTTTGGCCTCTCATCATACATCGGCCTTTAACATCTGCACCGATAGATATGTCGTCCCTGAGCGGGAGACTGTGACGGTTATTAGCTGTAGCTTTGTGTCCGTTCCAGATACGGCAAGGTTTGCATCTACGTATGGTGAGGTAAGAGTGAGGGTATATCCGGAAGGGGGGGTCAACTTTAGGCTGTCATAGTTCGCCGCGTAAGTCGCGTTCTTTACGACTTCCAGCTGAGTTCTCACCAGATTCAGGGCAACGTCGTTAGCGTCGGCGGAGCGAGTGGCGATGGAATGGCTAGCTAGGGCGCTGATGAAGAATACCACCATAGCCCCCATTAGGCCCACGGAGATAACCGTCTCCAGAAGGCCCATACCCTGCTCTCGGGCAAGCCACCGCTTGGAGCTTCCTCGGTTCCCTAGTACGCCCCTCTTCATCTCACTCGCCCATGCCCCACCGAAATGGTTGTGTTATCTTTACAGGTAGCGCAGGGTGTCCCTAACCGTTCGTCCTGAGCCTGTCGAAGGACAAGCCGATTGAGACAATCGGCACTATCAGGATCTGCTCCACCGAGCATATTATTGCCCCATGTTTGTAACTTTATGCTAGCATAAGTGCGGCACAAAGTCAGTGAACTAGATCACAGCCCTTAGTTTATACCGCCAATGAGGGAGTACATGGGGGTTATAACCGCCAGGGCGATGAAGCCCACCACTCCGCCAAGAACAAGCATTAAAACAGGTTCCATTTTGGAGGTCAGGGCGTTAATAGCCCGGTCCGCCTCCTTCTCATAGAAGTCGGCCAGGGCGTCCAGGGTTCCATCCAAGGCTCCAGACTCCTCACCCACCTTGATCATCTGGCTCATCATCTTGGGGAAGATAGTATCCTGCTCCAGGGGGTGCGCCAGACCCTGCCCCTGAAGAAGGCCCGTCCTCACCTGAAGAAAGGATTCCTTAAGGACCTCATTGCTTACCGTCTCGACTGTTAGGTCAATAATCTCCGTTAGAGGCAGACCCGCCCGTATGAGAATAGCCATACTCCTGGTAAAGTTGGCTAGATTCCCCTTCAGAACTATGCCCCCGATGATGGGACTCTTGAGGAGGATGTAATGAAAGGTCCGGCGCCCAGTCGGCGTCCGCAAGGCAGCAGTGAACAGTACCGCGATACTAGCAAGTCCTAATAGCATACTCAGGAACTGGGTCTGGGCGAAGTCGGCTATAACCACCAGTAGCTTAGTGGTCCAGGGCAGTTCCACTTTGAACTCGTCGAAGATTCCCAGAATGCCTGGCAGGGCAAAGGTGACCAGAATGAATATGACTCCCGATGCCATGAGGAGGATAAAAGCAGGGTACGTTAACGCCCCCTTGATTCTGCCCATGATAGCCTGCTGCTTCTCCAGGTAGAGGGCCACCTGCTCCAGCACCCGCTCCAAGCGCCCCGTTCGCTCTCCAACCTCCACCATTCTCCCATAAATAGGGGGAAAGATATTGGGAAACCCCCGTATTGCGTCGGATACAGAGCTACCGGCCTCAATAAGGGTGGAAATCTCCCTGAGGGTCTTGCGAAAGGTGGGACTGGACACCTGCTCTCGCAGCAGATTCATGGCCGCCAAGATAGGCACGCCGGAGTTAACCAGGGTAGCCAATTGCCTGGTGAAGATGATTATGTCATTGAGCTTAACTCCGAAGAGAGAGGGGAACATATCCGTGATATCTTGCGGAGGAGGCACCTCTTTTATGCTCGTAATATAATATCCATTTCGCCACAGCATATCCTCCACCGAGGCCTGGGACGAGCCCTCGGTGGTGCCTCGGATGGATGATCCATCCTCTGTATAGACCAGATACTGATAGGGCATAGTTCAACACCACATCTGGAGAATCATGGGGCCTGGGTTGCGCAACCAGGCCGGAGCTGTTGGTTTCCCCCCATTCTTCAACTACCTTCCCTCCGAAATAACCATAGAAGACTAGAGGACGAAGACGTTGCGCATCACCTCGTGGATGGCGGTTGTGCCCTGTTTAGCTTTCATCATTCCATCTAGCTGCATAGGAATCATGCCACTTTCAATGGCCGCAGTCCTGGCTTCACTGGCATTCATCCCCTTGAGGAGTCTGGCCCTAAGCTCTTCCCCTAATGTCAGCACCTCAAAAACAGCGGTGCGGCCCAGGTAGCCGGTGTTGGCACAGAAGTTGCATCCCGCGCCCTTAAAGAACTGGGTGTGATCCTCCCCCGTCACCGACTTGTAGGCCATAAGCTCCTCAAAGGGCGGCTCGTAAGGGATCCGGCAGTGAGGACAGATCCTACGCACCAAGCGCTGGGATATGCTGCCGATCATAGCAGACGCCAGAAGCAACGGGTCTACCCCCAGGTCCATCATCCTGAATAGACTGCCTACCGCATTGTTGGCGTGGATAGAGGAGAGGAGCAAGTGGCCGGTAAGGGCCGACTGCACGGCGATTTCCGCGGTTTCTCGGTCTCGGATCTCACCCACCAGAATTATATCGGGGTCAAGCCTCATAATGGCTCTAAGGCCAGCGGCAAAGGTTATGTCCGCCTGACGGTTGACCTGAATCTGATTTATGCCGTCAAAGTGGTACTCTACCGGATCCTCAATGGTGATTATATTGTTCTCGTTCTTCTCCAGATAGTTGACGCCGGCATATAGGGTGGTTGTCTTTCCGGAGCCGGTGGGCCCTGATATCAGAATGGCTCCGAAGGGGGCCCTTAGCATACGCTGCATTTGCTGAAGAGGCTCAGGTTGCAGTCCCACATCCTCTATCCTAAGAAGGGAAAGGGACTTGTCCAGGATCCTCAGGACCACCATCTCACCGTTGTCCGTCTCAATGGTAGCCGCCCTGACATCCACCTCCGACTGCTCTACTTTCACGGAGAACTGGCCGTCCTGAGGCCGACGCCGCTCAGCGATGTTCATACCAGCCATCACTTTAAGCCTGGAGACTATGGCGGCGTGGACCCCTAAGGGCAGTTGCATTGCTTCATGGAGAATGCCATCAATCCTGTACCTTATCCTTACACCGTCCCTTTGGGGTTCCAGGTGAA
>JAENIT010000126.1 GCA_016844365.1 Dehalococcoidia bacterium | reverse complement strand
GGGCGATAAGGGGGATCAAGGCATCCAAGGGGAGAAGGGAGACAAAGGTGACCAGGGGATCCAAGGTGAGATCGGACCTGCGGGGCCAGAGGGTGAGCAGGGCCTCCAGGGCACTCAGGGACCAATAGGACCTCAGGGGCTTACAGGCCCAACGGGACCAACAGGGCCTATGGGTCCTGCAGGGCCACAAGGTGAGATCGGACCTGCGGGGCCAGCTGGACCCCAAGGAGCGACTGGCCCCCAGGGGATTCAGGGGCCGCCAGGGCCAGCGGGGACGGACGGTTGCGAAGCTACCGAACCGGTTCGGAAGTCCTGGATGGATGATACCGCCGTTGCCTTTGATGCGAGTGGTGCAGAAAACCGGCATATCATTACCAATTCAAATATAACGGTGACTGTCCCGTTGGGTAAGACCTGCTACTACGACGTGGTCTACGACACTCAGTTGCTGTATGGTGTGGGCAACGCTCGCGAGGCTGGGTTCTATGCCTCTTACAGCGCAGACCTGCACATAGATGAGGTCAAGGTGACAGAGAGTATCCAATTGATTCAGACAGGGATTCGCCATCTGTGGTCATCGGTGGGGCATTACTGGGCGATCAATGGCAAGGCGGTATGGGTAGGAGTTGCGTTGGGGGAGGGCACCCATACAATCGAGATCGACTTTCACGGCTCCTCGGACGGCTCAATGAACATAGTGGAAGTGCGTAACCAGAAGGTGCAGGTTGCGCGGCGGTGACCATGTCACTACTCAGCGGCCACAGACGAAGTCGAAGTATGAAACCCGCTATGGAAGGTGGTATAATAGCCGCAGCAGAAGGGGGTGGTTTCTTTGAGCAAGTACTACCAGGCTGAGGTCCACATAACAAAACAGGAAGACGGCCTATGGCGCTTGTTTGTCCCCGACCTAAAGGGTTGTTGGGTAGACTGTAAGACCCTGGAAGAGGGCTTCAGTGATATCCAGGAAGCGATCGCTTTGGTAATTAGCTACTATGATGAACACGGGTTGACCTTACCTGCAACCATCAGAGAGGGAGATGGGCAACCAGCGAAGGCTTCTCTGCCTGTACTCGTGGAGGAATACAAGTTTTATCCCCGTACAATCGCCTCTGTGAAAAGGAAGAGCCGATGACCTATGGAGAGCTCAAGCGGAAGCTACGGCGCTTGGGAGTTAGGTTTTGGAAGCAGGCTAAGCGGCACGAGTACTGGGAACGGCCGGGTACGGTGCATAAGACCCTGATCCCTCGCCACCGCGGGGAAGTGCCCATCGGAACACTTCACGCCATCCCTTCGGCAGGCTCAGGACAGGCCTTCGGGAGCTAGGGTTCAGCCAGGAAGATTTGGAAGGGCTCTGAAGCCGACGCCCCAAGTGGCATGGTATAATAGCCGCAGCAGAAGGGGGTGCAGTTATGGCTGACCTCAAAGTATGGATGAAGAGCAGAGCAGACGAAGACGAGCGGCTATACGAGCGGTACGGCAAGCCTCTGGAGCGGGAGCATAAAGGGGAGTATGTTGCCATAGGCCCTGAGGGTGAGGTCATTCTCGGCCGTGAAGATGTACCCGTGATTCAACAGGCCATCGAGCGTTACGGCAGTGGGAATTTCGCCTTCCGCAGAATCGGCGTGGATCTGAAATGGCGCAACGCCGCACTATAGAAAGCCTTCATTACCCCTATCTCCAAATCTCCTGGAGGGTGCGAGATGTCGAGCAGGAAGGGCTGGCATACGTAGATACCGGGTTTGATGGACATCTTGCTATTCCCGAAAGCGCCGCCGGTCTGTTGGGACTGCCTGACCTCTTGATCCCCTATCGATTAGCCAGCAACCAACAAGTCTCGGCTCCAGCCTATGCTGGCAGCATCACACTTCTGGGCTGGAGCCTTCTTCCTGCCACTATTATAGCCATGGGGAGCGAGATGATCTTGGGCCGCCGGATCATTGACAGCTTCCGAGTTACCTTCGACCACGGCCGGCGGATCTTGGTGGAGCCGTAGCCTCTAACCTCTGAACGCCTCTTCTCTCAATTCCATAGTAGGTGATGGCCTCATCGCGCCCTATAGTCCGGCGCTTCCCTCTCAAAGCCACCGCTTCGTCTTCAGTAATGGAACCTTTTCATTCCTCTCATCGTCTTATACATAGAGGACCAAACCGAAGAACCACAACTAGCTCAAGAAGGAGGTCAAGGACGATGAGAGGAATTCCGAAAAAAGGCGCGATGATGGCGCTGGTAGCTCTGGCCGTCGGGCTGGCAGCGATGGGCATCTTCATAAACTCGAAGGGCAGGCTACCACAAACCCTCGAGGGACGCCCTTCCGCTTCCATTGGCATCGGACGACCTGCGGAGAAAGCCGAGTCGACTCCTCCCAGCCCTTCAGCCAGTGGTGGCGCATCTATAGACAGAGGCTTGGTGCCATCGACCGGAGATACCACCGCTGTTCAGGACAGCATCATCGAGCGGATGATTGTGTACAACACCAGCATCAGCCTGGAGGTGCAGGACGTTCAGTCGGCCATGAGTACTGTTACTCGAATCGCCCTAGGAGCTGGAGGGTACGTCTCAGGGACATCTTCCCATTACCAGGGGAAGGAGATGGTGGCCACCACCACCATTAGAGTGCCGGCGGGGGTCTACAGCCAGGTCATGGCCGACCTTAGGGCCCTGGGACTGAGGGTGGTTTTGGAGAACGGCTCGGCCCAGGATGTGAGCGAGCAGTATACGGACCTTCAGGCCCAGCTTCGCAACCTGGAGTCAACAGAGGCCCAGTACCTGGAGCTAATGAAGCGGGCCAACACCATCGATGAGATCCTGCGAGTGCAGCAGCGCCTCTCTGAGGTCCGGGGCCAGATAGAGAGGGTTAAGGGACGCATGAACTACCTGGAGCGCACCTCGGAGATGGCAATGATAACGGTGAGCCTGATGCCCGAAGGGGCTTACACGACTGGCCCCAGGCCCAGGTGGGACCCCAAAGGCGCGGCCCAGGAGTCGTGGGCGGCCTCTATAGAGATACTCCAGGCCATGGCGCTGACAGCCATCCGGGTAGCGGTCTTCTCCTGGTGGTTTATCCCCCTACTACTGGTGGCGGTCATCTGGGGGCTCCAGCGCACCAGCCGCAGGCCCTCAGCGGGGTAGGAAGCGGTATGCTCTATCGCTACGAAAATACGAACGGGCGGTGTTGCCTGAGCCTGTCCTGAGCTACGTCAAAGAGGCTCTCGAAGGCACACCGCCCGTTCGTTTCGAGAGCCTCAAGGAACGGAACCACCCGCTCTCGACCCCTCTATTGGGGGTAAGGCATGGCCAGCATCAGCACCTCTATAGCCAAACGAGGATTGGCGTTGTCCTCCAGATTGCGGCAGGTGACCCTCAGTCGATCCAGAAACTCCTTGATCTCCGTCAAAGGGATGTGGGTCGCCATCTCTCTGAGCGTTGTTTCCTCCTCCAGATTAACCAGGCCTTGTGGGGATCCGGCGGCCACCAGCATCAGGTCTCGCCACCACTCTATCCACAACAGCAGGGTCTCCTGGAGGGAGAGACCGCCCCCCGAACGGGCCTCCGCAAGCCGCCCTCCGTAGGCGAGTCGCTGGAGCCGGTCGGCGCGGAGGAGGTCTCGTAGCTCCGTCAGCCGCTGAGAGCGCCCAGCCAGGGCCGAAGGCTCTTTGGCAACAGTAAGGGCCCAGCCGAGGCGTCCCTGGGAGAGGCGAGCCAGGACCTCGGCCCGATCCTCTGTGAGACCCGAACCCACCAGTGCCTGGGTCACTAGGGTCTGGGGTACTCTCCGAAATCGGATGTGCTGGCACCTGGAGAGGATTGTGGGGAGCAAGCGAATTTCATCGGCGGTCACCAGAATCAAGACCACCTGGGGCGGCGGCTCCTCCAGAAGCTTGAGCATGTTGTTGGCCGCCTCGTCGCTCATGGACTCCGCGCCGTTCAGGACAAAGACCCTGTACTTCCCCTCGAAAGGCCTGAGATTGGCCCAGTGATGCAGCTCTTTGGCCTGGTCAATGCCTATCTGCGTTGCGGCGGCGTCGCGACCTTTCCCCTCTCCCGCCCCAACCACCAGCACGTCGGGATGACTCCTGGAGGATATCCGCAGGCATTGGCCGCAGCCGCCGCAAGGGGGGTCATCGCCGGTGCAGTTGAGGGCCTGGGCCAACTCCAGGGCCGCGGTGAGCTTCCCGACCCCCGGAGGCCCGGTGAAGATGTAGGCGTGAGCGACCTTGCCTTCCTTCAGGCCTCGCTCCAGGATTTCCATCGCTCCAGGATGACCAATGGTTCGCCACATAATGATGTGTACTTATCCTCCTTGCGCAAGGGCACACAAGCCTGCGCTTCGTAAGTTATACTGGTCACCAAGAGGGAGGTTTTGTGATCGTTCCAACCCTATCGCCGAAAGATATTGGAAATTGAC
>JAENIT010000010.1 GCA_016844365.1 Dehalococcoidia bacterium | reverse complement strand
GCCTCGATATCCCCCAGAAAGAACTTCGATCTGATGTTGTTGGGACGGACTGTCACTACCCTCAGGCCAAAGTCGATGGTGTTGAGGGCCTCCACCATCGTCTGACGTGAGGGCTCCCCCTTGAACTCGTAGGGGCAGGCGTCCTCGAAGTCGGCCATGACGTGGTCAACGGGAGCCTGGGACGCGTTCTGGTGCATACGCAGGTTGTGGCCGGGATAGGTAAGCTCGGTTCTGGGGATAACTAGGCGTTTGCCGCCGTCAAGGATGAACATTGGGATTCCTTTCTCTCCCTGGGAATTTGCGGGCGCGAACCGCAGTTGCTCTGGATCATTATCTTATAGAGTTCGAAGCAGGGTCAAGTTAGATCGCGAAATAGTAAAGGGCTCACCGCTTAAAGCGGTGAGCCCTTTACGCTCTAATGACGAAACGTTTGTTATCCGGCGGGATGGGCCTGGTGATTGCCGCCCGTCAGAATCTTATTGATAGTAGAGGCTCCAGGGGTGCCGCTCACGCTGATCTCAATGGTGTCGTTGACACCCGGCTCACCAGCGTCCTTGAGGGTTACCGCAATAGTAGCTCCCGACACACCGTTCAGCTTACCAGTGCCGCTGAGGTACAGGGTGTCGAAGCCGGCTACAGGCTGGCCCTCACTGATACTGGAATCGTCGGAGCAGATGACGCCGCTGATCCCTGTCAGTTTGAAGTTCAGCTTCTGGGCATGGTCCTGGTACTCGAAGTTACCCGCGCTGCCATCGCAACGGAGCTCAAAGCCCCAAGTGTATTTCTTGGCGCTCTTGCCGCTGCCAATAGCCACGTTGCCGCCGCCAGTCATTCGGCCGCCATTGCTAGGAGGCACTGGAGTTGCTGTCGGCTCTGGCGCAGGTGTTGCCGTCGGTTGGGGCACCGGCGTTGCTGTTGGCTCCGTGGGCGGAATGGTCGGCGTTGGAGTAGGCTGCTCCGGCGCTGCGCCGGCGGGCAGGTCTATCACTGCCACCACCAGAGCGAGACAGTCAGAGTACACCCCGGTGGACATCGTCAACGTGTTGGGTCCCGGAGACAGGAACGAGGTGATATTGAAACTGTTGATGTCCCAGAGGCGTAGATAGGGGTCCGCTGCGTTGGGATCTTGCGCCGTGGTCCCATCGAACACGCCGTCTACCGTGTCGAAATCTGTTGGTACTAACGTAGAAGCGTTTAGGATGACAGCATCGTCCCCGTAGGGCTGGCCATCTCCCACGTGCAACTGCATGCTGGCCGTCCCCGAGGTGTAGGTGATCCCGGCCAGGGTGATGTTCCAGTTGTCGGCATCGTAGGGGTTAGAGATGTTGGAGTCGTTGCCGTCGAAGATAACGATGTCCCGGTTATTTGCGGTAACGCCGTCGTTGAAGAAGACCAGCAACGAGACGCCGTTAACGTTGATACTGTTGGAGAGCTTTGTGAAGTTGCTTAGAGTGTAGGTGCCGTTCCCGCTTACGAGGGAGGTCACATCTGCGCGATAGCCGTGGAGTTCATGGGACCGTGCCAGTATAGTAAGGCTTTGGTCACGGTGCCCGACACGCCGCTGACGACTATGCTGCCTGTGCCAATATCCCGCATCCCACCGACACCGGCCGCCACGTAATCGGTGGCGAAGACGGTGGTGTTCAGCGCGATGTTGTTGGCTGAAACGAGGTTGTTCACGCCTGCCCAGACCCCACCGATGAGAGCCAGAGCTACCAGGACGGCGGCGAGCATTGTGCGCTTACGATCTGTTAGATTTCTCACCTATGTGTTTCTCCTTTCTTTTGCTGCAACCATTGAACTAGGGCCTTATTGTGATAATTCGGATGGATGCTCTCTTGCTTCTCTGGGGTTGNNNCTTGCTTCTCTGGGGTTGTCACCTCCTTTCCAACCCTCCGATGGGGGTGCATAGAGTTCTCCTAAAGTTTAGGCTAAACTAGAGGAGTCAGTGGAGATTGTAGTCCATCATTAGATTGATGTCAAGGGTTTTGTATAGGTTTAAGCCCTATTATCCTCCATACCTGAATCATGGTGAATTTGACCCAGGTTTCTTGGATTAAATTGGTGAATTTAATCCATTTTATGGCGCTCAAACCTATTGACAAGGATTTCGCGGTGGTTTACACTGATTTAACATCTTAAAAATGGTGGCCTTGGTTTAGCGTAAGAAGCCTTACCATTCGTTAGGTGGAGTGGAATTCGGAGCCCTTGACAGATTTCTTGGATGACGTTAGGGGCTCCGAAGTAGTATAGTAGGCACACTATATATTAGGGAGGGGGTCTAATATGCAGCGTTACATCATGAGGCGGCTGATCCTGGCGATACCCACTTTCATTCTCGCCAGTAGTCTTGTCTTCAGCATGATCCGGATGATGCCGGGCGACGTGCTCTTCACCCTTTTGGAGGAGAGCCTGGTAAACATGCCTCTCACCGAGATCGACAAGGTGAAGAAGGAGTTCGGTTTCGATAAGCCGATATACTATCAGTACGGGGTGTTCTTGGGCGGCGTGATGACCGGGAACCTGGGCACGTCGCTAAGAGACAGAGAGCCGGTAATGAAGAAGATCATCTCCCGCCTGCCGATAACCTTTGAGTTGGCAATTCTGGCTCAGATGATATCTCTATCGATAGCCATACCCATTGGGGTTATCTCAGCCATCAGGCAGGATACTTTCTTAGATTACTTCTTGCGCAGCCTGGCCATCTTAAAGATCTCCGTGCCCAGCTTCTGGCTCGGCACCCTGGCGGTGGTGCTGCCTGCCATCTACTTCAACTGGATCCCGCCCATGGTCTACACTCCGTTAACTGTAGACCCAGCGACAAACCTAAAGCAGTTCATCATACCCGCTACCATTCTAGGCTTGGGCCTGGCGGGTAGGGTTATGCGTATGGTCCGGACTATGATGCTGGAGGTGATGCGCCAGGACTACATCAGGACCGCCTGGGCCAAAGGCCTCAAGGAACAGACCATCATATACCGCCACGCCCTCAAGAACGCCCTCATCCCCGTGGTTACTGTGGTGGGGCTTGAGATCGCCGTCTTGATTGGGGGCACGGTAGTTGTCGAGTCCATATTCAGCCTCCCCGGCATGGGAAGGCTATTCATTGAGGCCCTAACCTTCCGGGATTACCCGGTGATTCAGGGAGTCAACGTTGTAGTCTCCCTCTGGGTGATCCTTATCAACCTGCTGGTGGACATAAGCTACGCGTTCCTGGATCCCAGGATCCGGTACGATTAAGCAACTGAACCTTATGCTCTCGCAACCTCACAGTAACCGGTAAGGAGGATAAAGCCATGGCAAGAGAAACTGCTCCATCGGCGGCGCTGGCCGAGCAGATTAGACATAAGCGCAAGATTCCCATGTGGCTGGAGCCATACCATACTCTAGTAACCAAGAAATACCTGGGCACCTTCGGGATGGTGTTACTATTAATCATGGTTATAATGGCGGTGTTTGCTGATGTGATCTCGCCCTACGAGCCAGTGGCCCAGGACCTTACCGTCAAGCTACAGCCACCCTCGTGGCAGCACATCTTCGGGACCGACCAGTTCGGGCGCGACCTGTTCTCCCGCATCCTCTACGGAGCCAGAACATCCCTATATGTGGGTGTCGGGGTAACACTTATAGGAACTACGGCGGCCGCTATACTGGGGGCGACATCAGCCCAAATCGGCGGCAAGTATGACCTGATATACCAGCGTCTGGTGGACGCGGTCCAGGCCATACCCCAGTTGGTGATGCTGCTGACCATAGTATCCGTGATTGGCCCCGGGCTGGTGAATATCATCCTTGCCCTTGCCTTCCGCCAATCCATCGGCCAGTCTCGGATTATCCGAAGCGCGGTGCTAGCTATACGTGGGAACCAGTACATGGACGCGGCCCATGCCATCGGAGCCTCAGGCCCCCGGGTCTTGTTCAAGTACATACTCCCCAACGTCATGGCCCCGATAACCGTCTTGGCCAGCCTAACTCTGGGATCCTCCATTCTCGCCGAGGCCACGTTGAGCTTCCTGGGCTTCGGTGTGCCGCCCCCGCTCCCCACTTGGGGCGCGATGCTGAGTGACGAGGCTCGGCGGTACATGATCCAGGCACCATGGATGGCTGTAGCGCCAGGACTGGCTCTCGTATTGGCCATCTACGGTATCAACATGTTCGGTGACGGCCTCAGGGACGTGCTGGATCCCAGACTACGGGGCAGCAAATAGACCACACCAGCCTTTAAATCTGATATAATAGAAGCGGGAACTGCGTATACAGTTCCCGCTTCTCTATGTGCTCAACAGGACGACGCAGTATCACCCTAAGGGGGTAGGCAATCATGGCAAGAGAGAGTAGCCCATCGGCAGCGCTAGCGGGCCAGCTCAGGAGAAGAAGACGACGGATACCATTCTGGCTTGAGCCTTACCATACTTTGGTCACCAAGAAGCACCTGAGCACCTTCGGGATGGTGGTCCTGCTCTTAATGTTACTGGCAGCGGCCTTCGCCGATGTGGTTTCGCCCTATAGCCCAGTGGCCATGGACCTCACTATTAAACTAGATCCCCCTTCCGTAGATCACATTTTTGGGACGGACCAGTTCGGAAGAGACATGCTTAGCCGCATGATATATGGGGCGCGGACATCCCTCTATGTGGGCTTTGGTGTGGTCATCATCTCCACCCTTCTGGGGGTTTCGATGGGAATCCTCTCTGGATACCTGGGTGGTAAATTCGACTTGATATATCAACGGTTTGTGGACGCTATCCAGGCCATTCCATCCCTGGTTTTGCTGCTGACCATAGTCTCCGTCATTGGGCCCGGCCTGGTGAATATAATATTGGCCCTCTCCTTTCGCCAGTCCATCGGCGAATCCCGAGTGGTGAGAGGCGCTGTCATAGGCATAAGGGGGAGCCAATATATGGAGGCGGCTAAAGTGATCGGCGCTGGCTTGCCGCGGATCCTTCTTCGATACGTATTGCCCAACGTGATGGCCCCCATCACCATCCTGGCCAGCCTGGCCTTGGGCGGGGCCATTCTCTCTGAGGCCACTTTAAGCTTCCTAGGCTTTGGTGTGCCGCCCCCCCTCCCCACCTGGGGAGCTATGCTCAGCGACGAGGCCCGTCGCTATATGATCCAGGCTCCCTGGATGGCCATAGTGCCGGGGCTGGCCCTGAGCATAGTGATCTACAGTATCAATATGTTTGGCGATGGGCTGAGGGATGTGCTGGACCCCCGACTACGGGGCAGCAAGTAGGCTCCAATCGGTGTTTCTGAATTCGTGACAAAGCGACTCGCAGGGGTGTGAAGCTATACTTGAAGTGAGTCCTTTAACTCTGCTCTCCGCTTACGCGGTCCGCGAAGCGGACTCCGTGTACGGAGAGTCCTACAAGTTGGACAGGACAGGCTTGTCTAAGCTACTCCCCTACGGCTTTGATACGAATGAGCTAAAGGCAAACTTTCCACGCGGTGTATGAACCGGCTACCGCAGGGGTTGCGTAAGCCCTTAGCCTGAGCTATAGTCAAGTTAGCAACATACCATAGTAGAGTAGTAAAGGAGGTTTCACTTTATGGCAAGTGAGGGAAAGGCACGGTTGGAGATAATCTACTGCGTATCCTGAGGGTACTTCTGGAAAGCTGCCAGTGTGGCAGCAGAGCTGTGTGACGGCAGGGTGCGGGAAACATCCATAGCCCTTACCCCAGCGGGAGACGGCCGCTTCGAGATCTACGTGAACGGCAAGAAGATCTACGACCGAAAAGAGGCAGGAGCAGGGGACTTCTATCCATCTCTTGGCGAGATCAGAAAGGTCAAGCAGGTCTTGGTCAATGAGTTGGAGGCTGTAACAGCGCCAGCTTAACTATAACCTGTGTTTATAAGTTCAGGCGGTAGCGTTCGAGAATATCGGCGCTACCGCCTTGGTTTTGGCCCAAACGGGCAGTTGGAGTATTGATCTCCCTCCCCCTTTTAGGGGGAGGCTAGGTGGGGGTCGGCTTTTGCGGAGTCGCCTTCGGAGACAGGACAAGCCCTATGAGGTAGGGTCAGTCACTCAACCTCCACTTTTACTGGGCCGCGCCAGCCTCTGAGACCCGGGCTACGCTCCTCACACCACTGATGCCCTCTATCTTCCCCATCAATCGACCTAACTGGCTAAGACCCGTGGTCTCCAGGACCAGGTTAAAGGAGGCAGTGCCATCGGTGTGAGCCGCCTGATTGGTCAGGAGGATGTTGATCCCCTCAGCGGACACTAAGGTGGCAATGTCCCGCAGCAGCCCAACCCGGTCCCAGGCGGTGATAAGTACCGGCACCGAATACATCTGTCCACCAGAACCCCACTCGACACGAATGAGGCGTTCCTTTTCGTCCTCGTTCAAGATATTGCGACAGTCCACCCGGTGGACCGCGATGCCGCTGGTACGGGTAACGTATCCTATGATGTCATCCCCAGGCACGGCGTGACAGCAACGAGCGATGCGGGTGAGGAGATCGCCCACCCCCGTAACCTTGACCCCGGTAGTGGTGTAAGTGGGCTTAGTGGGCGCTTGGGGGATGGGAACAGGCTGCTCCTCCTGAGTAGCCACTTTGAGAGCTATAGATTGAGCGCTCACATCACCGTTCCCCAGGGCCAGATAGAAGTCTTCCAAGTCGTTGTAGTCAAAGACGCGCGCGATCTCGGAGTGGCCCATGGTGATGCCCATGCGCTTCAGCTCCTTCTCCAGCAACTCCTGCCCCTTGGCAACGTTCTCTGCCCTTTCCAGCTTGCGGAACCACTGGCGCACCTTCTCCCGAGCGTTGGATGTCTTCAGATACCCAAGATTGAGATTGAGCCAATCACGGCTAGGCCCACGGGCCCTCTTGCCAGCTACAATCTCCACCACATCACCGGTACGTAGCTGACTATTTAAAGGAACCAGTCTGCCGCTGACCTTAGCCCCTACACAGCGGTAGCCCAGGTCTGAATGTATCTTAAAAGCGAAGTCCAGAGGCGTGGAGCCAACAGGCAACTCTCTTATATCTCCCTTGGGAGTATAAACCAGGACCTGGTCGTGGAAAATATCTGTCTTAACCGACTCCACAAACTCTTCGGCCCCCGCCACATCTCTATGCCACTCTAATATCTGCCGCAGCCAGGTTAGCTTCTCCTCAAAGCGAGGGTCACTGCCGGCCCCATCTTTGTAGCGCCAGTGGGCCGCCACGCCGTACTCGGCGATTCTGTGCATCTCATGGGTCCTGATCTGCACCTCCACCGGCTCAGAGCCAACGCACCACACAGAGGAGTGAATGGACTGGTACATGCTCTCCTTGGGGTTAGCAATGTAGTCGTCAAACTCCCCAGGGATGGGATGCCATATCTGATGCACGATGCCCAGCGCGCTATAACAGTCCTGCACCTCATCCACTAAAACTCTAAGGGCAAGGATGTCGTAAATCTGACCGAACTCCTTGCCCTGCTCCTCATAACGGTTCATCTTTTTATAAATGCTATACAGATGCTTTGGTCTCCCCACTACGTCAGCCTTTATGCCCGCCTCATTAAGGCTGGTTTGTAGCAACTCTACAGCCCGCGCTACATACTCCTCCTGATTCGTTCGGTGGGCAGCTACTAACTTCGCTACCTCCCGAAATTCTTCGGGCTCTAAGTAACGGAAGGCCAGGTCCTCCAACTCCCACTCGAACTGAAATATCCCCAGACGGTGGGCCAAGGGTGCGTATATCTCCATGGTTTCCTGGGAGATCTCTAGACGTCTTTGAGGTGGAAGGGCTTCCAAGGTGCGCATGTTGTGAAGCCGGTCGGCAAGTTTGATGATGACTACACGGATATCTTCAGCCATGGCAAGGAGCATCTTGCGGATGCTCTCCGCCTGGACAGTGGCAACCGAGGCTACCCTTTTACTACCTGCTCCATCTGTGCCTGAAGGCCATGATATCCGGCTCAACTTGGTAACAGCGTCCACCATAGAGCGCACTTCAGGGCCAAACCGTTCCTCTATCTCCTCCATTGGCACTCCGCAGTCCTCAGGAACGTCGTGGAGAATGGCCGCAGTCAGGGCATCAGTATCAAGTCGGAGGTCAGCCACCATTACAGCAGTGTGCAGTGGATGCTGAATGAAGGGCTCTCCGGATTTGCGCATTTGGCCCTGGTGTTGAGAGGAGGCGTAAGCGTACGCCTGTTCGATGATGCTGACCTTGTCGGGGGGCAGATATACCCGCGCCTTGGCAAGCAAGTCCTCTAGCTTGAGTCCTTCGCCAGCGGAGGGTAGCACACCACCTGAAGCAACCATTAGTAGTACCTGTTTGTATACAAAACCCACTCTCTATACGGGGAGTATACACCTAACATAAGTGCAGCGCAATCCGAGCGGGAACGCTCACTACCTACGGATAATCGTTTTAGAGCGCCACATGGCTTCGATCAGGTAGGACTGACCAGCGCTATTACGTTAGCGGCGCGACTCAGACGCTGTGCCGGTGTAGTGAATACGGTATATTTTACCTGAGCCGAAGTCCGCTATCATCAGATCGCCTTTAGGGCTGACCGCCACATCCAGGGGGTTGTCGAAGCCCAGGGCGAAATCTGACACCTCGCCCCGGTACGTCCCTCCCGTAGGAGAAAGCTTTACCCTGACTACCCGTTTGCCGATCCCGGGAACACGGATATTGGCCCCCCACTGGGCCACAAAGAGGTCGCCCTGGTACTCAGGAGGGAATACGTCGCCGTAGTAAAAGGCAATACCATCAGATGAGGAGTAGCTCTGAAATAGCGCTACAGGGCCTTTAGTGCTGGAATCTGGCGGAGGAACCCCAGCGTATTTTGGATACCCGTAATCTCCGCCATCCACAATGTGGTTGAGCTCGTCCGGAGCGTTTACAAAGGCGGGAGGGTCTGGGCCATTGTCCGTAGCGAAAAGCTCCCCTTTATCGTTAAAGGCCAGGTCGTAAGGGTTCCTGAGACCTCGAGCGTATACAGCCAAGTCGCTTCCATCGGGATTGGCTCGCAGGATAGTGGCGTTAAGAGGGCTGGGCTCTGGGCCGGCGTTAGTGGCGGAGCCGGACGTTACGTAGAGTCTGCCGTCGGGGCCGAATGTCAGGCCGTTGTTCTGATGGCGGCCACTGGGCAGGCCAGAGATAATTATCTGTCGGGCATCCGCCTTACCATCACCATCCGTGTCCTTAACGATGTTAACGGCCCCACGGTAGGACACATACAGATCATGACCACGAAAGGCAAGCCCCAGCGGCTGGTTGAACCCCGATGCGAATACTCGCCGCCCATCGGATACGCCGTCGGCGTCGGCGTCCACGAGAGCAATGATTTCTCCATCTTGTTGACTCACATACAGGTGTCCATCAGGCCCGTAGGCCATGGATGTGGGATTGGACAGGCCAGAGGCAAAGACTCCGCCGTTAAAACCTGTGGGGATAGAAATACCACTAGCCCCATCTTTATGTAAAGTTGGAGGCGCGGGAGTAGGGTTTTCGCCTCTGGCCCGCGGTGGCGTTGCCTTAGACTCTTCGGGGCTGCCCACAGGCAACTCGGCAGAGGGCGCGCCGCCGCATCCCGAAGTCAGAAGGATAAGCGTGATGAAGATGATAAGCATGGATGCCAGTTGGTTAAGTTTCATAGAGGATTTTGACCGAGGAACAGCACAGATGGTGAGGTAAAGGACGCAAGCAGCCTTTCAGGATTTGCCCATCATCAAGATTACCCTCAGAAGACCAGCCACACTTTTTGAGTCGCATATCTCCCCGGACTCTATAAGTTCCCACACGTCGGCAAGGGGAACCTTAACCAGATCGATCTCCTCATCCTCTTCAGGATGCGGCGGCCCTGGCTCCAGCTCCGTGGCGAGAAAAAGATGAAGGTACTCCGAGCAGTAGCCCGGACTGGCGTAGAATCCTCCCAGCTTTCGGAGCTGGCCAGGAACGTGCCCCGTCTCCTCCTGGAGCTCCCTTGCTGCGGCCTGGCGCGGGTCCTCTCCCGGAGCCAGGCCGCCCGCGGGGGCTTCAAGGAGAGTCCTGTCCACGGATTTGCGGTACTGGCGCACCAGGAGCACTCGACCATCTCTGTCTAGCGCAACTATGACCACAGACTCCCCATGCTCCACAATCTCCCGCTGACTGGTGACACCGTTAGATAGCTGAACGGTATCCAACCGGAGGTTGAGGATACTTCCGCTGTAAAGAACCTGACTAGATAGAGTTACTTCTGGGTTCATCTTCTTACTGTGGGTGGCCTCGGCTCCAGCAACTACATGCGCCCCTCAAGGAGAGACAGATTGCGGATGCTGGCAAAAGATGTGGACGGGCTTGAGAATCTAACGCCTCTTTTATCAGGGTATTGCCTAGACACATGGGCTATTAGCGCGTAAATCAAGCTGCTCGAAAAGGTCGGAGGACGCCACTGCCCTTGAAGCTTGACACCACAGGCTCTAACTCTAAAAGGTAGGCCGAATAGGTATCTGGCTCTCAGTGGGATCACTCCAGAAGCCTCTCCCGCCACCTTCGGTCTCCGCCAAGCTTCTGGAACCCCCGGGCACAAGGTGCATCACCATAGCGATCTCGTTGCACTGGGGAAATTTAGGGCAGCGCAGGCACTCGCCCCAGACTTTCCTGGGTAGGCTCATGACATCTCCCTGGACGAAGCCAAAGCGCTCGTAGTAGCCCGGCTTGTGGGTCAGGCAGAATACTGTAGCTATCCCTATTTCCCGTGCCTCCTCAATACACCTCTGCAACAACATAACTCCTAGGCCATGGGACTGCCACTCCTCTGCCACCGCAACGGCCTTAACCTCGGCCAGGTCTTCCCAGACAACATGGAGAGAAGCACACCCTATGAGGAGACCATCTTTCCTGACCACATAGTAGTCCCTTATATTCTCGTAAAGCTCGCTCATGGGGCGGTACAACATCTCACCCTGCTGCGCGAAGGGGGTGATGAGGCTGTGAATATCGCTCACATCGCCTATTTTAGCCCTCTCTATATCAAAGGTGACTCTGCTCACCATTACTCTCCTCTGATATCCACCCTGGGAAGCTAACAGCCCGTCATGGGAGCTTATCTTCCCCCCATCTCAACCGCTCCATTAGACTTCCGAAAAACTTCGGCCTCTCTTTAATCCTGATAAAGTGAGCCACGTGCTGGCTCCTACGGATGACTACAGAGTCGCCGTCCGCTAAGGGGTACTCTACCTGTCCATCCATGCTCAACATCGCCTGATGGTCGCTATGCACCCTGAGACATACCACAGTGGTATTGGGCAAGACTACGGAGTTATGCAGGGCTACGTGAGGAGAGACCGGCGTCAGCACCATGGACTTGGCTGTGGGATGAAGCACGGGCCCACCGGCGGAGAAGGAGTAGCCAGTGCTTCCGGTTGCTGTAGCTACGATCACCGCGTCGGCCTTGTAAGTGGTAAGAGCCTCTCCGTCTATCTCCACATCCACGTATATAGGACGCCCAGGGGCTCCCCGACCCACCACCACATCGTTCAGAGCGGGACAAAATCCGTCCTCACTTTGAGCCAACGAAGTTTCGGAAAAGCGGTGTAACGCGTTAGGCGCTGGATTGATGGAAGCCTCCACAAGTGTCCGCTCCTCAACCTGATAGCCATCTTCCAGGAGCCGTGGTATCTGCTCCAAAGCCTCTGAGGGTTTAAGCTCCGCCATGAACCCCAACCTCCCAAAGTTCACACCTATCACTGGAACCTTTAACGGTATAACTGCCCTGACCGCCCTGACGATTGTGCCATCTCCCCCCAAGCCGATGAGCATGTCCGTAGACGGGATCATTGCCCTTGTCCCCTCGTCATCCCACGCCGAGCAAGTCCAGGTGGATGCCCCATGACGGATCAGAACTTCGACCATCTCATTGGCCATCACTTGGGCCGCTTCCAGTTTAGGGTGATAAAGTATACCTATACGATTCCCCATGATTTACAGCTCAGCTATAGACCTAGTTTCTCGTCTTCCGCGACGGCGTTCAGGGCTATCTGTGGCTTCAAAAGAAAGAAGAACTCTCTGTTGCCCGCGTCGCCAAGAATAGGCGATGGCTCCAAACCCAGAAGTTTGTATCGATTCTCCACGGCCCAGATGATGAACTTCCCCAGGGTCTGGGCGTGGAGGAAGGGGTCTCTCACTACTCCCCCTTTCCCCACCTGTCCCTTCCCCACCT
>JAENIT010000125.1 GCA_016844365.1 Dehalococcoidia bacterium | reverse complement strand
CGCGTCTAAAAACCAGAATCGCCCAGGAGTATGCCGATATGGTGTACAACGGCCTCTGGTTCACCGCCTACCACCAGGACATGGCCGCGTACATCCACAGCGTCCAACGCCACGTTACCGGTGGGGTGCGAGTCAAACTGCACAAAGGTGTTTGCACAGTAGTAGGGCGACGCTCCCCCAAGTCTCTCTATAGCCACTCGCTGGCCACCTATGAGGAGGGCGACAAGTACGATCAGGGGGCCGCACGAGGCTTCATTCACATCTGGGGTCTTCCGGTGAGAGTACAGGCCCAGGCCCAGCTCCTGGGTCAGCCTGAAGGCCCTTTAGGAATAGCTGGGCCATAAAACAGAGGAGCTGGGTAGTGTGGAAACCGGAGGGATCATGGATGTACTTTTGTACGTGATCGTTGGTTTGGTAGCTTTTCTGGCGTTTGTGCGACCCTTCAGGATCGCACAGGAGTACGAGCGGTTGGTGCTCTTTCAACTGGGAAGGTGCGTTGGAGAGCGGGGGCCGGGGGTAGTGCTGGTCATACCAATCATCCATCGGGTGGTGAGGGTTGATCTGCGGGAGCAGGTGGTGGAGATACCCCACCAGACCTGTATCACCAAGGACAACGCCCCAATCTCCATCGATTTCCTAATTTACTCCCGAGTGGTCAGTTCCCAGGATAGCGTCATCGCGGTAGGCAACTACACGGCTGCCTCTCAGGGCATCGCCACCACTACCTTGAGGGCCGTCATCGGTGACATTCCGTTGGACGATGTGCTCTCTAAACGGGAGCAGATCAACCATGTCCTTCAGGGGAAGATGGACGAGGTGACCGAGCGCTGGGGAGTTAAAGTTACCACTGTGGAGATTAGAGAGATCCAACCTCCTCGTGAGGTGCAGGAAGCCATGAACCGCCAGATGACGGCGGAGCGAGTTCGCAGGGCCACGGTCACTGAGGCCGAGGGCCAGAAGCAAGCGACGGTCACCGTGGCCGAAGGGGACAAGCAGTCGGCCATCCTGCGGGCAGAGGGAGAACGACAGGCGGCCATTCTCCGCGCTGAAGGCTTCAGCCTTGCTTTGGAGAAGATCTTTGGCGTCGCCTCCACTGTAGATGATAGGACTATGCAGCTTCAGTACTTCGACACCCTCAAGGCTCTGGGGGCCAGCCCCGCCACAAAGTTCATTTTCCCGTTGGAGTTCACTAACTTCATGGCGGGCATAGCGCGACGAGACGGTGGTGGCGCAGCGCCCCAGTCCAGCTAGTTCATTACGTGATACGGCGACTTCGCCAGCGCGCCCATCGCCATTTCCTTCGCTTAGTCTTCCGCCTCCTCTACTACGAGGCCAACTGGGCATATAGCCTCTCTGCTTGGCTGGCCTCCGCTGGCGCTTGGCGCACCTGGCAGCAGCTCCTGCTCGCCGAGACTCGTGGGCAACGAGTACTGGAGGTGGGTTGCGGCCCTGGATGGCTCCTCTCCGATATTGCCCAGGAAGACCGATTCTGCGTTGGGCTGGACCTATCACCTCGGATGGTACGGCGGGCCCACAAGGAAGCTCCCCAGGCGATGTCAGTTCGCGCCGATGCTCAGGCCCTTCCCTTTCGCAAAGAGGTGTTTGACACGGTGGTCATGTGCTTTTCCGGCCTCAGCTACACCCCATCTGTTCTCGCCGAGGCCCATCGGGTGCTGGCTCCTGGCGGGCGCATAGCTATTACCGAGCGGGTGGAGCTTAGACCTCGGCGCCCTCTGGAGTGGGTGGCTAGTCGGTTGTGGGGCTTGACGGATACGGGCGTGGAGGCGCCATCTCGTGGAGAGGTGCTTGGAAATACCAGTCTGAGATGGAACAGCCAATGGGTTACTGTGGGCTTCGCCAAGGTGGAGGTTACGGTCGGGGCGAAAGTTTTTTGAGCAGCGCGGAAAGAACGGCTACTGAGGATTCGGAATGGCAAGAATAAGGTTCACTCAACACGCCAATTCATATATGATGGATCATAGAATAACGGTGTACGATGTTATAGAGGTCATCGGTGGATACGAGACCATACAACAAGACGTGCGTCAAACCGGCCTCATCCGTGCGGGCAAAATGTTAGAGGAACGAATGGTGTGGGTGATTTATACAGCAATTGGCGATAGTCTGTTAGTTGTAAGCGTCAGCGATTAGGAGGTAAAACCATGAGATTAACCTTTGACCGACAAGCAGATGCCATAAGCCTAAAGTTGAAGGAGGGTAAACTAAGGGGTTCTAAAGAGGTAGCACCGGGGATTTTTCTACACTATGACCACAATGGAGACGTGGCTACCATAGAGGTGCTCGCTGCCAGCCACTACGCCGGTCGACCCCTCTTGGATCACCTGGAGATGGACCTGGCCCCACCCTACGAGCCGTTGGAGATAGAGGTGGATTTGCTAAACAGAAAAGGAGGAAGTTAGGCGTGTCCTTCTCCACCCCCAAGCCCTGGAGCGGCCGCTTCACTAAACCTACCGAGAAGTCGGCGGAGGCCTTCACCGCCTCCATCGCCTTCGACCGCCGGCTGGCCCCCTACGACATCGCCGGCTCCATCGCCCATGCCAGGATGCTGGGCCGCCAGGGGATCATCACCCCCCAGGAGGCGGAGGCCATCGTGGCCGGCCTGGAGGAGATTGGGGCCGAGATCGAGGGGGGGCAGTTCCCCTTTCGGGAGGAGCTGGAGGACATCCACATGAACATCGAGGCCCGTCTTGCCGAGAAGATCGGCACCATCGCGGGGAAGCTCCACACCGCTCGCTCTCGCAACGACCAGGTGGCCCTGGACATACGTCTCTACGTCAAGGACGCCATCGCCCACACAATGGATGGACTCAATGACCTCCAGAGGTCTCTCCTCGATCAGGCTGAGGCCAATCTGGAGGTCATAATCCCCGGCTACACTCACCTCCAGCGGGCACAACCGGTGCTATTAGCTCACCACCTTCTGGCCTACTTCCAGATGCTCAACCGAGACCTCGATCGCTTCCGGGACTGCCTCAAGAGGACGGACGTCATGCCTCTGGGGAGTGGGGCCTTGGCCGGTGTTCCCTACCCCATAGACCGAGAGTTCGTGTCCAAAGAGCTGGGATTCGCCCGCATCAGCGAGAACAGTATCGATGCAGTCTCGGATCGGGATTTTGTGGTGGAGTATCAAGCCGCGGCCAGCATCGCCATAGTGCACCTCTCCCGCCTGGCGGAGGAGATAGTGCTGTGGTCTACATCGGAGTTCGGGTTCGTGGAGATGGACGACGCCTACGCCACCGGGAGCAGCATCATGCCCCAGAAGAAGAACCCCGACATCGCGGAGCTGGTGCGAGGGAAGACAGGGCGTGTCTTCGGCCACCTCATGGCCATCCTCACTACCCTCAAAGGCCTGCCCCTCTCCTACAATCGGGATTTACAAGAGGACAAGGAGGGCCTCTTCGACACCGTTGACACCCTCCTCGCCAGCCTGGAGGTCTTTACGGGTATGATAAAGACACTCCGCTTCCGACCAGAGGCGGCCAAACGCTCCCTCAATGAGGGGCACATGCTGGCGACCGACGTGGCCGATTATCTGGCGACCAAGGGGCTCCCCTTCCGGGAGGCCCATCATGTAGTGGGCAATCTGGTGCAGTACGCTATAGAGAATGAGTACCATCGGTTCTCTCCCCTCTTTGATGGTGATGTGCTCAAGCTGACCCCGGAGGCCTCCGTGGCGGCGCGGGACGTGCCCGGCGGCACCGCGCCTCGGCGGGTGCGAGAGGCGTTGGCGGAGGCGCGAAGAGTGATCGGGTCATAGCTGCCAGACCATCGAGAAATAGATGGATATTTAGATCGATCCGCATACCCTAGAACGAGCCGAAGAGCGCGGCACTACGGAAGAGGAAATCAAGGATGTAGTTGAGACCGGCTTCCCAATTCCAGCGAGGCGCGGCCGTCTGGGTAGGGCCTAAGTCTATGAATTCAAGCAGCAGCGACACAACAGATACTACGAGCAGAAGAGAGTGGAAGTGTTCTATACTGTTGAGGGCGATGCTGTAATAACGGTTACGGTTTACGTCCTTTATAGTAGATGGGAGGCAGAAGATGCAAATCCTATATAACGCTAAAACCGACCTCCTTTATATCCGACTAGACGACCGCAAGCAAGAAGTTATCAATCAGCGGGTGGCTGAGGACTTCGTACTTGACATCGGCGAGGGAGATAAGATAGTGGGCATTGAGATCTTGGATGCTTCTAAGCACCTGAATCTAGAGAGGCTCCTGCCGGTGAAGTACGAGATGTCGTCATAGTAGAGCAGCGCGAGACGTGCCCGTCGGGACGGCTCCCGGGCGGTTGCGAGAGGCGCTGGCAGAGGTGAGGAGAGTTGTGGAGAGAGGAGCTTAGTTCACTCAATGTCCATCAAAATCGCACCTTCTATTCTCACAGCGGACTTTGGCCGGCTTAAGGAGCAGGTGGTCGAGGCCCAGGCTGCTGGCGCCGACCTCATCCATCTCGACGTGATGGACGGCCACTTTGTGCCCAACCTGACCTTCGGCCCTACCGTGGTGGCGACGGTTCGAGCCAGCGTC
>JAENIT010000230.1 GCA_016844365.1 Dehalococcoidia bacterium | reverse complement strand
GTCTATCTGCAAGATAACCAGAAGCTCGGCGACTATGTCATCCACGACAACAAGCTCAGCTACTTCCCAACCTACTACCTTGCGCCCGATCTGCCCCAGGGGTTCGTCGCGGACCCGCCAGGCTCCCCTCATGACACCCTGGCTCCGGGAACTATGGATGCGTGGGGGACATGGCCTTCCGACCCGGCCCAGGCAGCCCAGGATAATAACAGAGTGTGGTACGTGGTGTACGAAAAGGCTCTGGAAGAGGCGGCCCTTCAGGGCATCTCTCCACCTAACAAGTCCTGGTTCGATGAACGATACCCCTTGCTCATAGAGGCCAGGGTCGGAGACCTGAGACTGTACCTATATCGAACGGCATATAGCAATCGTTCATAAATGACCTTGCATCTGCTTCTGGTTCTAGCCATTTCAGTCCTGGCCTTTGGGCTGAGAGTCTTTCACCTTGGGGAGCAGAGCCTGTGGTATGATGAGGCCTTTAGTATCCTTCTGGCACGAGGGGACCTAGAGTCCGTCATTCAGCGCACCGCCCTGGACACCATGCCGCCCCTTGCGCGCTTTGTGTTCCCCTGGTCTACTCCTTAGGCGCTCGCCTCTTCGATCCCAAGGTTGGCATAGGAGCGGCCATCATAGCCGCCGTCTCTCCCCTTCAGGTGTACTTCGGGCAGGAGACCCGCATGTATTCCCTGCTGGCCGCCCTCACCCTCGCGGCCGCCCTCAGTCTTGTCTCCGTCTGGCAACACAGAGGACGTTCCTGGTGGTGGATATACACGCTGGCCGCCTCCTTGTCCCTGTACACTCACCCTCTGGCGGGCCTTACTTTGGGTTCCCTCACTCTCGCCGTTCTCATCGCTAGTGGCTGGGACCGGCGGCTTCTTAGAGGAGTAGCCCTATCGAGCGCGGCCGCGCTATTAGTCTTCTCGCCGTGGGCGGCGATCCTAGTCAATCAGGCAAGTCGGGTGGTGGGGTCCTTCTGGGTGGGGTCTCCGAGTCTCCTTTCTCCCCTGGCCTCCTTGTACGTGTTCGTCTTCGGGTTCAGCCTGCCCCCCTGGCTGGTGCCCGTCGGCCTATTCCTCACCCTCACTTCCACAGCTCTTGCCATCCTCCTGACGATCAAGCACCCACACGATGAGCACAGCCGCGACGGGGCGTGGCTGATGGTAGCGCTGTGGCTGGCTATTCCACCCCTCGGCCTTTACACGCTGTCTCTTATTCAGCCGGTGTACCTGGAGCGAGTGATTATCGGGGCCGCCTTTCCCTTTTACATCCTCATGGCCTGGGTCGCTGGTCGCACACGCCCCAGAGCCGTGGGCCTGGCCGGAGCCCTGGGGCTGGCTGCCTTTGCTCTACGGAGACCCGGAGTACATCAACTGGACTGCCCGGTCTCGCTCCACCTACGGGGCCTTGGGGACCGTCCCGGTGAGAGCCGATGAAGCAACGATCGGCGCCCGTCGCCTGTGGCTGGTGGTAGCGTTGGACCACAGCGTGGAGTTCCAGCGGGAGGCGAATCGAGGATTTGATGCCCAGTACCCGTTGCTAAAGGATGCAAATATAAGGGGCATAATTGTGCAGTTGTACGGAATAGAGTGAGCTCAATTAAATATCCGATGGATATTGATTCGGATTTGACGGAAAATAGGATCTATGATTTACTAGATTCAGGAATAAGTAGTTCTGGAGAATTGAGTGTCGAAAGAAACTTCGGCAGTTAAGTACGTCAAGACCACTCGAGGTGGGCAAATAACTATTCCAAAGCCCTTCAGGGAACGCCTCGGCATAACAGAAGATAGTGTGTTGGCGTTAACATTGCATGCAGACAACAGCATTGAGATTCGCCCTGTAGAGATACGAGAGAAGGGATATGGTTCGCTTTGGGCAAACGAGCTATATAAGCTTTTTGCTCCAGTCCGAGAAAGCCTGACAGATGTGGCCCCAGAGGAGATCGACCAGGCTATTGACGAGGCATTAGAGGCGGTCAGGAGAAAGTCCACCTCATGAGGGTGGTCCTAGATACGGTTGTTTGGCTTCGTGCCTTGATACGACCGCAAAGCCAATGCGGTCGTATCATTTTTCAGCACTATCAGCATATCACCATACTTATTTCAACTCCCATCCTCATAGAAATCCTCAATGTGCTCACTAGATCGGAGCTAACAGCTCGTTTTCCTCAGATGAGTGCGCTTCCCAATCTTCAGACTATTCTGGGTATACTTGCTAAAGCAGAGGCTGTAGAACCTAACGTAAGGGTATCGTTACCCCGTGACCCAAAGGACGAGAAGTTTCTTGAATGCGCTATCACTGGTATCGCGGATTTTATTGTTAGTGAGGATAAAGATCTGCTTTCGCTGAGAGAGTATCAAGGTATCGCCATCGTTTCCTGCTCGGAAATGTTAGCTATGTTGCAGGCGAATTGAAAGTGGTAAATATACCATGACTGGAGAAAATAGGTTACATCAAAGGGCGATATCAGCGCAGTTGACGGAGCGCACGGTCGTCTACTTCGGG
>JAENIT010000124.1 GCA_016844365.1 Dehalococcoidia bacterium | reverse complement strand
AGAAGGCAGTCGAGGCGGAGGAGCATTTTACTCGGGTGGTGAGAGAACGAGAGATGCCGGAGGACATTGACAAGTTTTACATCGATGGCATCTCTCCTTCGAGGTCTACCGGGTCAGTATACAGTAGCACAGGGATCTTGGTTGACATTGGCTTAGCCCCTAGCCGTAGCGCCGCCAACCGACTCCTTGCTCAAGGGGCTGTAGAAATCGACGGTAGAAAGCTCGGTGCGCAAGATAAAGAGATAGAATTGCTTCCTGGCAGTGTAATCAAGGTAGGAAAGCGGCGTTTTGTTAGGATCGTGGACTCAGACAAGGAGAGTTAGGTGGAGAGTCTTTCCAAAATGAGTACGATCACCTACGAGGCCATCCTTGAGCCCTCTGGAGAAGGCGGTTTCACCGTGTATGTGCCCGCCCTTCCTGGGTGCATTTCTGAGGGTGACACGGAAGAAGAAGCGCTAGAGAACATCAAAGATGCTATAGTAATGTGGTTAGAAGACCAGCAGGAGGAAATCCAGGAAGAGATTAAGGCCCACAAGAAATGGGTACGTAGTGTAAAATACATACATGACGCTGCTCCCCGATGACCTCCCATTGCTCCGAGCCATACAAGACGCTATCAGAAACAGATTTTATCTCTATAGCATCCACGCTGCTGAGCGGTCAATCATAAGGCGTATATCAGATGCTGAGGTGGAGGAGGCACTCCTATCGGAGGACGCCGAGGTTATTGAGGACTATCCCAACGACCCAAGAGGTCCGAGTTGCTTAATTCTGGGTACCACATGGTATGGGAGGCGACTTCACGTGCAATGTTCATACCCTCCAAACGTAGCCGTGATTACGGTGTATGAACCAAACCCAAGCGAATGGCTAGATGGGAAGGTGAGGAGGAGCTAGACCAATGAGCAAGTGTCCTTTTTGCAAGGGAATGTTAGAAACTAAAAACGTTACCCGAGCCCAGAGCTTTGAAGACAGGGTGCTAATCCTGACGAACGTCCAAGCCCTGGTATGTCGCCAGTGCGGGGAGGTCTTTTTAAGTCCTGACGTACTAAAGCAAGTACAGCAGGTGGTTTGCACTAGTGTTGCTCCTGACGAGGTCAGGGAAGTTCCCGTATACGATATGTCTGGCAGAGTTCACTAACGCCCCCATTATTTATCGCTGACTTAGAACTATAAAATGTCTATCATTCGATCTCTCACCAATATCTTCAAAGCCCTCTGGGGAGCCATCATCGCCGTGATGCTCCTCTCCTCGGCGTGCAGCGTCGGGTTCATGCTGGGCTCGGCGTCCGCCTCAGGGGGAGGATTCTTTGACCGGGGCGACACCGTCGCCGTGGTCAAAGTAGTGGGCCCCATAATGGGCGGCGATCGCGAAGGCCTCCTCTCACCGGGCGGCGCTTACAGCAACGAGATCGTTCGGCAACTCAGACAAGCCGGCGAGAGCGAGTCCGTTAAGGCGGTGGTGCTGAGGGTGGACAGCCCCGGTGGTGGAGTAACCGCCTCCGATGAGATCTACAACCAGGTGATGAAGCTACGGAAGGAGCAGGGCAAGCCGGTGGTGGCCTCCATGGGCAGTCTCGCCGCTTCCGGTGGCTACTACGTGAGCGCCGCCGCCGACAAGATCATCGCCAACTCCACATCCATAACCGGGAGCATCGGCGTAATAACCGTAGTGCCTAACTTAGAGGGGCTCATGGACAAGCTGGGGGTGAAGGCCGAGGTCTTCACCAGCGGCCCCCACAAGGACTCCACTGGCTTTCGACCCATGAGCCCGGAGGGCCGAGAGATCATCGTGGGGTTGGTGAACGACTTCTACCAGCGCTTTGTCTTCGTGGTGGCTCAGGGTAGGGGGATGGATGAGGCCAAGGTAAGGGTCCTGGCCGACGGCCGCATTTACACCGCTCATCAGGCCAAGGATGCCGGCCTGATCGACGACTTCGGCGACCTGGAGGAGGCTGTTAAGCTGGCCGGGGAGATGGGAGGGATTGTTGGGAAGCCCAGGGTGATTGAATTCAGGGAGGGGGGCTTGTTCGGCGGTGTGAGCAGTTCCCTGCTCTCCGGCATGCGCCCCCCGGCGTTGGAGACCATCCTCAGGGCAACCTCGCCCTTCGCTCTGCAATATCTATATCTGGGGCCATGATTTTGGGCGCTACCACACGCTTATACTGTCCCGGCGTAGTTCGCTGCTAACTAACCACAGTGACGGGCGGCGTTGCTCGACTAACTCGAGCAATACCGCTTAAGATAATTTTCGCAACTGTGCGCAGCACAAGGTAAGTCTCTACTTGGCCCCCGCCACCAATATCAGTTGACCCCCTTTTACCTGGATGCCTTCAATGCCCTTCGGCAGATCAATGCTTTTGGTTAGCCCCACTTTAGCTCCGGTGGCGTCCTGAGCCCGCTGCATAACTGGACCAAGTAGCTTGCCAGCCAGGCTGGTAGGTATGGGCAATCTTCCAAGTTTGACCCCTTCGACCTTAAGGGTAAGTTTTCCAGCGCCTCCGGCCACACCAAGTTTCGCGGTCACCCATAAGTCTTTCCCTACCATGGATATAACCCCTATTCCCTCCAATTTTCCATCGGCAGGGGCGCTCACCTGGAGCCGCTTAATCGGCACGGGGCCAGCGCCGGCGCTCATAGTCGTCGCCAGTTTGGAGTTCACCTCCTCCATTGTTAGGGGAACCTGGGTCCCTGGAGCTGATGTAAGAACGGTCGCCAATTTCCGGTCGAACTGAGAGGCCGCCTGGGGCGAAGTCTGGGGTGATGGTGGCAAGGGAGAGGGCGCTTGCAGAGCCAGGAACATGGCCAGGGCAGAAAGTCCAAGAGCAACCAAGCTGATCAATCCAAAGATACAACCGCATCCACAGCGCATCTATACGACCCTCCTTAAATGGTTTGGCCCCCGCCACACTTATAGTCCAAGGTCCAGATTGCCTGGCGCTATGCTGTGAGATCCCTCATAACGCAGTCCGGGTTTCGCGAGCCCTGGTGACTGGGGCCCGCGTTATAACGGATATGGCTCCGGGCTCCGCTCCACCAACTGGTTTAAACCCTTTATGGAGCTGGTAGCGCCGTCTAGCTCAAACACTTTCCACCACCTTCCTTTGCCCTCCGGCACGGTGAAGGTGTGCAAAAGTCCACTCTCGCCGTATACTCGAACCGTGGACCCTGAACCACCTAAAGTGGCGTCTGTGCTCCATTGGTTCACTGCGTACATGTAGGTTCCTTGAAAGAGCTTCCCTACGGTGATGGTCTCAGGCCCCTGCCCCTCGGTGGCGTCCAGGTCGAGTTGGGCGAAGGGGAAGTTGACCATGCTGCCTCGATGTTCAGTAAAGTGGTCTATGTGGGATTTGTTCGCTGACGGCAGCCACAGGTGGGCGTCCAAATCCTTGGGCTTGTCGCCCCAGGTGAGGACTACACGCAAGTTCTGCCCCTCCTTAAGTATTGGGGAGAGCCTGAATATGAGGGACGTAATTTCCCCCTCCTTCACCACCGCCTCTTGAGCAAGAGGCACGTACCCCTCCTTTTCAGCCGTTACCCTTAGCGCTCCAGTAGACAACCTTTCCAGTCTGTACTCACCCCTGTTGTTGCTTTGAAATCTTCTTGTCGATCGCTGCACAACTACTCGTACCCCCTCAACGGGACGCCCCGTAGTGGCGTC
>JAENIT010000123.1 GCA_016844365.1 Dehalococcoidia bacterium | reverse complement strand
CGTCCTCTGGGCGCTGAGCGATGGCCTCGGAGTCAGGCGCTGCCAGACGCGCTTGGACGCCGGTCAACCCGCCGAAAAAGCCCAGATGGATGTCTCCCCTTGAGAATCCGGTGACTACGGCCGCGTAGTCCACGGATGGCACTCCCTTAACCTCCACGCCCAGCTTCCTGGTCAGGTAGTCGGACATGGTCTTGTAGCGCTGGGCCCATCGGGACGTGTCCTGGTCGGGGATGCCACTGAAGTAGAAGACGGCCTTAGATGCCAATGCTGCTCCCGTCTGCGTTTCACCACTCTGCTTAGCCGGGGCGGAGGTGTCGCTCTTGCTCGTGGCCGAATCGGATTTGGCGGCTGCGCTCCCCGCTGGGGCCGCGCTGCTGCATCCCGCCAGGGCGAGAGATAACGCCCAGGCAGCCAACACGGTAACCATGAGTTTCGTCCTTAGTGGTTTCACTGTCTCTAACTCCTCCAGTCGTAAAATACTCCTCCCTGGTCATGGAAAGATGGTTAATCTCCCCAGCTTAGCCAGATTGGAAAGAATCAGACGGTTGGACTACTACGTAGTCGTCGGGAGGAGGGACAGCCTCTGGTGCGGTATGGCGAGAGGGTTTTGATGTCTTACCGATCTTTTAGATGCGTGCAGTGCGGGGTCTCGGCACTGCAGAGTCTACAAAAATCGGGATGCTGCGCCGAAAACCACGCAGCATCCCGAAACAGAGAGGTCGTTACTGTAGACTAACCTAGAACAAAAACCGAGCGACTCGGCATCCGCCCCATCCGACGCTACGCGGCAGAGTGCCAACCTGGCAGTTGGCGAGCTGGACTCAGGTGAAGGGACGAGCTTTCCAGCCCATGACCTTCACCTCCTCATCTGTGCGCCGGAATTTTGTAGTAACGGAGGGCATCACAAGCGTTGCGCTCACAAGCTAACAAATTTTCCTTAACGGTAGTATACGGTTAGAACACACAGCTTGCAACCCAAGTTCCTTCACCGCGCCTGATGGTGGCGGACCCACTGCACTCTTTGGCTAGTCTTAGGCTATGGGTCAAACCCTTGACCCGAACAGTATATAGTTGTACCGTGTTTTCATAAGGATATCTGTTTCTCTTTGCCATTCCCCTCAAATCAAAACAGGCATCACGGTGAGTTTCATTGGAGTTCCCATCATAAACGGCTTTGTCTTAGCTCTCTTACTTGCCGTCCTATCCACTGGGTGCTCAAAGAATAGTAATGATATCCAAAAAGAGCTTCTGGTGGCCGCCGCGGCCAACCTTCAGCCAGCATTTGCTGAACTGGCGGACAAGTACGGTCAGAATACTGGAGTGAAGATTACTGTAACCTACGGCTCCTCGGGCACTCTAGCCACCCAGATCGCTAACGGCGCTCCCATAGACCTGTTCGCTTCAGCTAGCCAAAAGTTCATTGACGATCTCAAGGGCAAAGGGCTGATTACTGAGGGCTCCGACCGGCCCTTTGCTGTCGGACGCCTGGTTCTAGCCACTAATAGTAGATCGGGGTTGCAGGTAAAGGAGCTGCAGGACATCCTTCGCCCCGAGGTGAAAAAGATAGCTATAGCCAATCCGCAAGTAGCCCCCTTCGGTGCGGCTGCCAGGGAGGCGTTGTCCAGAGCTGGGCTGTGGGAAAACATCCAGGATAAGGTGGTTTACAGCGAGAACGTTGGGCAGGCCCTCCAGTACCTGATGACGGGCAACGTGGAAGGTAGCTTCATCTCCCTACCCGATGCTAACGTTCCAGGGGTTTCTTACCTGCTAGTGGACCAGGCCCTTTATAGCCCTATAATCCAATCCATGGCTATAATAAGAGGGACACGCCATGAGGCTGAAGCTAAAGCCTTCGAATCCTATATCCTGGGTCCTGAGGGGGTTGCAGCGCTGAAGAAGTACGGATATAGAGTACTTGGGGAACCCTAAATGCCTACCGCAGACGAGCTGTTCCCCCTGTTTCTATCCCTTAAGGTGGCCACCTTCGCCACCATCCTCTCCTTTGTGGTGGGAACCACCATTGCGTGGGCTTTGGCGAGGCTGAACTTCCCCGGCAAGAGCCTCCTCTCCGCCCTGGTCGCTATGCCGATGGTGCTGCCGCCCACAGTATTGGGGTACTACCTCCTGGTCCTCCTGGGCCGAGGCAGCCCCTTGGGGCGATGGCTTGAGGAGAGCTTTGGGATGACCCTGGTGTTCACCTGGCAGGGCGCGGTGGTGGCCGCCTTCATAGCCTCGGTCCCTCTCCTTGCCCGCTCCGCTCAGGCCGCCTTCGAGGCGGTGGATACCTCCCTGGAGGACGCAGCCCGAACTCTGGGCCGTTCCGAGATTGGGGTATTTATCGCAGTAACCCTACCACTGGCATGGCGAGGGATGCTGGCAGGGACGGCGTTGGCCTTCACCAGAGCCCTGGGAGAGTTCGGGGCCACTCTCATGGTGGCCGGCAACCTACCAGGGCGCACCCAGACCATGGCGATAGCAATCTACGACGCCGTTCAGTCCGGCAACATGGCTCTGGCCAACACCCTTGTCGTTATCATGACGCTTACGGCAATCGCTATGCTGCTCATCTTGGAGAGAATAGCCAGACTGCCCAGATGGTGAGCTTTGCTTAACTTAGAAATAGACAAGAGGCTCAAAGGCTTTAGGCTCCGGGTCAGTTTCCGAGCTGAAGACGGGATGATCGCTCTCTTCGGCCCATCAGGAGCGGGAAAGACCCTCACCCTAAACTGCATATCCGGCCTGGTTAAACCAGACTCCGGACGTATAGACATCAACGGCGCCACGGTGTTCGACTCCGCCCAGGGCGTCAACCTTCCACCCCAACGCCGCAGGGTAGGCTTCGTATTTCAGAACTACGCCCTACTGCCTCACCTCTCCGTGGGGGACAACGTTGCCTTCGGCTTGCGAGGACTCGCCAGAGAGGAGAAGCGGGCCAGGGTGTCAGAGATGCTTCGCCTTGCCGGTCTCGTGGGACTGGAGCACCGAAGGCCGAGTGAGCTGTCGGGGGGACAGCAGCAGCGGGTCGCCATCGCTCGCGCCCTCGCCATAGAGCCATCCATACTTCTCCTCGACGAACCCTTCACCGCCCTGGACAGCGGCCTCAGACGCAGACTTCAGGAGGAGCTGACACAGCTAGTATCCCCTCTCAAAATAACCACCATCCTAGTCACCCACAACCTCAGAGAGGCCTACATTCTGAGCCAGAACATAGCCATTTACGACGGAGGCGCCATCCTCCAGATGGGCCCATGTTCCGACGTGGTCAATCTACCACGCTCGGCGAGGGTGGCCGAACTGGTGGGGATGGACAACGTGTTTCGAGGGATAGTAGCCGATGTGGACTCCCAAAGCCTCCGCGTGACGAAAGACGGCCTCACCTTCATGACTCCATACTATCCCTTCCACCCCGGCGATGAGGTGGATTTCTGCATACCATCCAGGGATGTGGCGCTAGTGGCCCCAGTTGCGCGCCCTCAGGATCCCCTTGATCCCAACCACTTGCGGGGGCGAATAGTCCAGATTATCCCCCATTTGGGAAGCTATGTCCTCTTCTTCAAGGTGGACACCTGGGACAAAGCTGCGGAGTGCTATCTGCATATCGAGGTGCCGTCCCATGTCTACCAGGAGCTGGGGGTTCAGACGGGGGAGCCGTGGATAGTCTACCTGCGCA
>JAENIT010000122.1 GCA_016844365.1 Dehalococcoidia bacterium | reverse complement strand
TGTGTGGAGACCGGGTGGAGCTGTACCTGGTTATTGAGAACGGCGCCATCGTGGACGTAGTCTTCCAAGGGAATGGGTGCGCCATCAGTCAGGCGTCCGCCTCCATGATGACAGATAGCGTCAAGGGAAAGAGTCTGGACGAGGCCATGGCCCTTGCTGCCAGCTTTCGGGAGTTCATGACCAAACCAGATGCTGTCTTCCAGAGCAACGACAGCCCGGACTTGGAGGCCCTTGAAGGGGTAAAGAATTTCCCGGTGCGCGTGAAGTGCGCGACCCTTAGCTGGAACACCCTCCAGGAGGCAGTAGAGACCTTCCGGACCGACAGAAAAGAGGGGACTCGTCTGGAGAAGGACAGCTAGACCCGTCCCAAGGGTTAAGGATAAGCATCATAGCTGCCCCATAGGGTAGCTCTTTTATTACCTATATTTATCGAGCCGTATGCTCCGAGAGCCTTAGTATACGGCTGCTCTCTTAGATAACCTCGGGGCCGTCCTTTCCAGAAAGGGCGGCCCCGTTTCGCGCTTGACCACCAGTGAAGATAGATATAAAGTTTATCTATGGAAAGCTACGACTATATAATCGTCGGCTCCGGTATCGCGGGCCTGTACACCGCCATCCTGGCTCGGGAGATGGGCGCGGGCAGCGTCCTCCTTCTGACCAAGGGCAGCCTGGAGGAGTGCAACACCCGCTACGCCCAGGGTGGTATAGCCGCGGCCATAGGCCCCGGTGATTCCCCCGAGCTTCACTACAAGGATACTCATGAGGCCGGCGCTGGTCTCTGTATTGAGGATGCAGTGCGGGTCCTGACTGAAGAAGCCCCGAAACGCATACACGATCTAATCCGCTTTGGCGTCCCCTTCGATACCCAGGACGGCGAGGTATCTCTTACTCGTGAAAGCGCTCACAGCGTCTCTCGGATTCTCCACGCCGGCGGCGATGCCACAGGGGAACACATCGAGACCACCCTGAGTAACATGGCTCGCAGATCGGGGGTCATCATCAGGGAGTACAGCCTGGTGGCGCAGATAATATTAGAGAGCGGGGTTGTTAAAGGTGTCGACACCCTCGACACACTGTCCAACTCCCATCAGGAGTACCGCTGCCAGTACCTGATCCTCGCCACCGGAGGGAGCGGCCGCCTGTATAAGGTAAGCACCAACCCCGCAGTGGCCACCGGCGATGGCGTCGCCTTAGCCTATCGGTGCGGCGCTGAGATCACGGACATGGAGTTCTTCCAGTTCCACCCCACTGCACTACGATTACCCGGAGCACCTCCATTTCTTATAACCGAGGCTATCCGCGGCGAAGGCGGCGTCCTCCTGAACGTCAGAGGCCACCGATTTATGGAGGACTACTCCCCACAAGGCGAGCTGGCTCCCAGAGACGTGGTGGCTCGTAGTATATGGACGGAGCTCCAAAAGACCGCCTCCGACCACGCCCTCCTGGACGTTACCAACCTTAAGCCAGAGTACGTATCCGGGCGATTCCCCACCATCTACCGTTTTTGCCTCGACTACGGCGTGGACATGACAAAAGAGCCCATCCCCATAGCTCCAGCAGCCCACTACATGATGGGGGGTGTCAGGACTAACGTCTGGGGGGAGACCAACATCCCCGGCCTGTACGCCTGCGGTGAGGTCGCCTGCACCGGAGTCCATGGGGCCAATCGGCTGGCAAGCAACTCCCTCCTGGAGACCCTCATCTTCGGCTACAGGATAGTCCAGCGCACCCAGGAGGGGACTAGAATCTCCGCGAGAGACCCGCATAGCGCCGCCGGCGACGGACTCATTTACCATCTGGGGACACAGCCCTTGCCCCGAATAGAACCGCCACCGGTGAACTTGGCGGCTCTTCAGTCCGTTATGTGGGAGAAGGTGGGAATAGTCAGGTCAGGGGAAGGGCTCCAGGAAGCGGCCGCGATCCTGGAGGCCTGGAGCCGCAGCCTGGAGGAGCCCGCTGACAAACCATCCCATGAGCTCGCCAACCTGGTAACCGTGGGCCGACTGGTTACTGAGGCGGCGCTGATGAGACAGGAGAGCCGCGGCGCCCACTACCGTTCCGATTACCCAGACCCTTCCGATCAGTGGCTCCGCCACATCGTATTCACGCGAAACGGCGAGTAAAAGGGCTTGCACAGCGTCTTGCCCATCGATCCTACAGTTATTATCAGGCGATGTTGAACGAGATAGCCTATATAATGGTTCCGGTCACAGACCTGGCAACGGCGGTGGCCTTTTACCGGGATGTCCTCGGCATGAAGCTGCTGTGGAACGAGACTCTCCAGGGCCACGCCGCCTTCGACACCAGCGCGGTCCCTCTGGTGTTGCGAGCGATGGGAGACGGAAAGGGACCAGAGAGCAATGAAGACACCACTGAGAAGATCGCTACCTCAGAGCCTCGGTCGGAGTCCGTAGTTGTGGCTTTTGAGATCCCCGATATCCACTCTACATACAGAGAGTTGAACGAGCGTGGTGTACACTTCCTGGAGGAGATCGATGACCACGCCGGGCGGCTGACTGTACGCTTCTTAGACCCCTTCGGCAACGTCATGGAGTTGAACCAGAGCAAGCTAATTGGCGGCACTGAAGCTAAATAAAGGGATAGCGGGGCGTGGCTTCCCAAAACTCGCATGGAGGAAAGAAATGGCCCAGGTCTATCAGCATGAGATGGCAAGGAATCTGACCTGCTACAAGCGTATTAAAGCAGAACTCCTAAACAAAAACCCGGGACAATTTGTCGCCATTGCCGATGGGAAAGTAGTTAAAGTAGCCGAGACCTTTGATGAGGCAGATGAAGCTGTCAGGGGCTATAGGTTTAAGCTAGTTTTTTCAATAGGAGACGAACCTTTAATCGGCCCAATACATCATGGTCATGTACAGCGTTCTCAATAGTAGCTATGGCAGATCACCTAACCATTGGGGCTAACTCCGAGCATGAATACAAAGTACGACTCTCCATACACGGGTATGAGGTGGATGTGCTCATAGATACGGGCTTCATACAAGTTGACTGCCTGGTTGGGGTTGGATTAAACAATGAAGATTACGCAGCGGTAAGGAGCCGGCTTGCAAGGGAACGAAGAGTCCCTAACTATTCAGTTGGTCAAGAGGAGCCGGAAATGGTACGCAGCGGCATAGCTCGTGTATCCATCGTGGGCCTAGACAATAGCGAGGTTGAAACCGGTGTAGCTGAAGTGGGAGATAACCTGCTCGGTGTGTGCTACTTTCATCGCTTAAAAAACTAGGTAATTATTCGTTGACAGCAGGTACGCTACGGGTAGACAATCGTCTTGGCGGGCATCCCCCCTACTTTGTAGTGAAGGACGACTGTCTGATGCAAATCCCTGACGAAATAAGAAAGTGCGTAGCGTTCGTATGCTTTCGCGATAAGAATAGCAACATACAACTCGCTGGCACGGCGTTTTTTATTACCGTACCAGCTCCTAGTGGCGACCTCTTCTTTGTCTATGTCGTCACAGCGAAGCATATCTTAATTGGTATCAGCCAAGATAGCCTTGATGATAAGGCGATCCTACGCGTCAATATGAAGTCTGGGCCGAGCCACTTGATCGAAACCGAGCTCTCACGATGGATATATCACCCTGATAATAGCTCCGTTGATGTGGGTATCTTGCCACTAGCACTACCTCAGGATCAAGTGGATTATCTCAATCTATCTGTTGA
>JAENIT010000121.1 GCA_016844365.1 Dehalococcoidia bacterium | reverse complement strand
GGCAGCCATGACGGCCTGCACGCCAGCGATGTGGTACAGGGGCACACTGAGGATGTTACGCTCCTCAATATCGGGATCTATGGGGCTCACGTTGCTCATCACATAAGAGGTGAAGCTGGAGTGGTTGAGCATGACCCCCTTAGGGAAGCCAGTGGTTCCAGCGGTGTACATGAGAATGGTCAGGTCGTTCTCGTCCGCCTCCCTGTAGGGTGGGTCATCGTCGGCCCCCGCTATCAGCTCCTCGTAGTTCAGCCAGCCCTCCTGCTTGATGTCCAGGCTTATGAAGTTTTTGACGCTGGGGACCTCACTCTTGAAGGACTCAATGATGGGTACGTAGCGGTCTCCTACCAGAACGGTGTTGGCCTCGGCGGTGTTGATCATGTAGCTGAGCTCGTTGGCGCGGGCTCGGAAGTTGAGGGGCACGTATACCGCCGCCAGCTTCGCGGTGGCGAAGTAGGTCTCGATGCATTGATTGGTATTGACCTGGACGAGGGCCACCCTGTCGCCCTTCTCTACACCCAGCTTAGCCAAGGCCGAAGCGAGGCGATTTATTCGATTTGACAGGTCATCAAAAGTGTAACGCTTGTCCTCGAAGATGACGGCGGTTCGGTCTGGGGCAATAGCAGAAGCGATCTCCAGGAACTCTACGGTGTTCATCCTACCTCCTGTGGTCTGTTGTTTTCTTTGGGCAGCTTTCGCCCACAATTATCTACAAAAGTGGGGTGAGAGTCAATGTTTAGGTGAATCCTTACTATCTCTATCCCTTTTTCTTCCACCCTCTGGTGAGGGCCGCGAGCTGGGCCTCCAGGCGGATGCCGTCAGCGAGCGGGAGGTCAAGGCCGCGGACTATGGCCTCTTTGGCTAGGCGCACCACTCGTTGATCCTTCTCCAAGATTTTGCGGGCTATCTCCCGAGCAGTGGGCATCAGCTCCTCTCGAGACACGATGTGGTTCACCAAGCCGATACGCAAGGCCTCTTGAGCGTCTATGATGTCTCCGGTTATCGCGAGCTCCAGGGCGTGCCCCTTCGCCACAACTCGAGGAAGAGTCTGGCTCCCTCCCGCCGCGGGGATTATTCCGAGACCCACCTCCGGCAGGCCGAAGCGGGCGTCGTCGCTGGCTACTCGTATATCGCAGATCATGGAGAGCTCCAAGCCTGAGCCCAGGCAGAAGCCGTGAATGGCGGCGATCATAGGCTTGTACAGGCGCACCATGTCGCCCCAGAGGTCTCGCTCCCATCGGACTCTACGAGCGATGGTGGGTGAAGGAGCCGAACCGAACTCTGTGAGATCGGCGCCGGCGCAGAAAGCCCGCTCTCCCGCTCCCTTGAAGATCACCACCAAAACATCCGGGTCTTCCCTGATGGCGGAGACCACCTGATACAGGTCGTCCCGCATCTGAACGTTCAGGGCGTTGATGGCCTGAGGGCGATTTAGGGTGACGTAGGCGATGCCGTCGTCGCCCTTTTCGTAGATCATGGTCTCAAAATCACTCATAACTTGCTGTCAAACATCCTGATAGGCTATCTTCCCTTGAACTCTGGCGTCCGCTTCTCCAGGAAGGAGCGGATACCCTCGATGCGGTCCTCGGTGGTCTGAAGAAGGAAGTACATATCGGCCTCCAGCCTCAGGGCCTGCTCCAGAGTGACGTCGGTGCCCTTGATAACCGCCTCTTTAGTGTATTGGAGGGCTATCGGCGCTTTTTGGGTCAGTTTCTCTACAACTGCCTCCGCAGCAGAGAGTAGGTCCGAAGGTGACACTACCCTAGAGACCAACCCTAGACGGTAAGCCTCATGCGCTCCTATGGTATCCCCCGTCAACGCCATCTCCAGGGCCTTGCCCTTGCCGATAGTCCTCGATAGCCGCTGAGTGCCACCGGCGTGGGGAATCAAGCCCATGGAGGTCTCAGGAAGGGCGAAGGTGGCATTCTCCGAGGCGACTCTTATATCGCAACACAGGGCAAGCTCCAGACCCGCCCCCCAGGCCGCTCCGTTGATGGCCGCTACTATTGGTTTGGTGAGGCCGGCGAGGGCACGAGCGCCCCTGGTTGCTGCCGGCTCTTCCCATCCAATATCCGGTACGGAGTCATTACCGGCTACGGCTAGATATTCCTCCAAGTCCTCTCCGGCGCAGAAGGTATCGGCCACACCCCCGCTCAATAGGACGGCCAGTACCTCCTCGTCGTCGGTTATCCGTCGGCAGGCATTCTCCAGCCCGTAGGCCATCTCCAGATTCAGGAGATTGCCATCCTCCGGACGGTTCAAGGTTATGTAAACCACTCTGCCCGCCTTTCTGTATAGGACACTATCTCGGTCCAATGCAGCCTACCTCTCAATCAACATCAAGCCCCATTATAGGTATTAAGTAGGCAGTTAGCAAAAGGAGCAGAGCCATCTAGCTTGACAAGGACACAGCCCCTTGGTATCATAAATCTAGGTTGGTGAAGCACAAACGTACGTGTGACTAAACTTTTCAGACTAGAAACGCCGATTCACTTCAAGCCTCGTAAACAGAGGGGGGGAATTAACACCTCAGAATACCTGACACCTACACTAAGGATATAGCGCCATCTAAGAGACCCTCACACCGAGGGTCTCTTCACTTTAATGGGGTAGCATCATAGCGAAGGAGCGCCAGTGAGCAAGTATATATTCGTTACCGGCGGCGTGGTTAGCTCAGTAGGCAAGGGCATAACAACAGCCTCCATAGGTCGGCTGCTGAAGAGTATGGGTATATCCGTAGCCGCCCAGAAGCTGGACCCCTATCTGAACGTGGACCCTGGCACCATGTCTCCCTACCAGCACGGCGAAGTCTTTGTTACCGAGGACGGCGCGGAGACCGACCTAGACCTGGGCCACTACGAGCGATTTATAGACATCAACCTCAGCAGCGTCTCCAGCGTGACCACCGGCCAGGTGTACAGCTCTGTCATCAGGAGAGAGCGAAGGGGAGATTTCCTGGGTGGAACCATCCAGGTGGTCCCTCACGTAACCAACGAGATTAAGGGCCGGATCAAGCAGGTGGGGGAATCGTCCGGCGCTCAGGTGGTTATTGTAGAGGTTGGCGGCACTGTGGGTGACATCGAAGGACAGCCCTTTCTTGAGGCCATCCGTCAGATGCGCAACGATGTGGGCCGGGACAACGTATTGTACGTACACGTCACACTTCTACCCTACGTATCAGCAACTGGAGAGCTTAAGACTAAACCCACCCAGCACAGCGTAAAAGAGCTGCGTAGTATGGGAATTAACCCAGACATCATTCTCTGCCGCAGCGATTACCCTGTCAGCGATGACATCAAGTCCAAGATCGGCCTCTTCTGCGACGTAGAACTAAGGGCAGTCATTCCTATGCCCACCCTATCCACCGTCTACGAAGTGCCCCTGGTTCTATTTGAGTCAGGTCTGGGAAAAATAATCGTAGAGAAATTGGGTCTCCAAAACAACGGTCACGGCCTGGCGGAGTGGAGAGAGCTGGTAGAACGGATAAAACATCCTAAAGATAGCATACCCATAGCTCTGGTGGGCAAGTACGTCCAGCTTCGGGACTCCTACCTATCGGTGGCCGAGGCATTGAACCACGCAGCCATAGCTCTGGACAAGAAGATAGATATCCAGTGGATTGATTCCGAGACCCTGGAGGCAATAGGGCCAGAAGCTCTTCTGTCATCCGTTAAGGGGATTGTGGTGCCTGGGGGGTTCGGGTACCGG
>JAENIT010000009.1 GCA_016844365.1 Dehalococcoidia bacterium | reverse complement strand
ACTTTTACCGTTCGGCTCTGACCGCTTCGAGTTTAGGTACAGCTTACAATCAGGCGGGCGTGGCCTTGGGCGCTATGGCTATGGATTATGTAATAGGGGGCGCGCTGCTGGTTTATCTGGGGGCCATACTTCAATATAAGAGAGATCCCCAAACCCTTATCCTAATCCTATTGTTTTTCGTGCCGAACCTGCTGTTTGTATCCCTTTATCGTGTTGCAGATATAGAGGACTTCGCGGTCTTTCTCACTCTGCTTTCAACGGTGTGGTTTGCTGTCGGCGCTGAGGCCGTGCGGGAATGGCTCTCTCGAGCGCTGACCCATAGTTCTCGAGCCCTGGTTGTTCCGGGTCATTTTAAGATGGCGCTCCCTATTCTTGCCTTAGCCTGTCTACCACTAATCGCGCTCATCTATAACTTCAGATATCTGAATTACAGTGAGGCCCGAGGTCCCGAATCTTTTGCAAGAGACACTTTGGCTGCTTTGCCCTCCGACGCCGTCATTCTAGCCCAGTATCCGGGGTGGCCTGTGTGGTACGCGCAGATAGTGGAGGGCCTCAGACCCGATGTTTCAGTTATGGATCCCAGGCTGTTTCTGGCGGGTCGATGGATTTTCTCAGGCATGACGGCGGGAGAGCAGTGGGTGCCAGCGCTGAACCGTGAGCTGGAGCGATACGGTGACCGGCCCCTGTACAGCGTTCTCTACGATCATTTCGTGGCGACAGCATGGTCCTTTGAGGCCGTAGGAGATCTCTATAAGCTCAGTAGGAAAGATTCGCCCAGGGCGGAGGCGTTGGACGATAGCGCATTGAGGCAGGGTCCCATCTTTGGAGGCAGCCTGCGACTGCGGAGCGCCAAAATAGAGCCATCGACAGTCCGTCCCGGTGAACTGGTCCTGGTTCACATCTCCTGGATAGTAGAGGATACGGTCCAGGGTAACTATGATCTTGATTTCTACTTTCAAGGCACCTCCTTGGCGGAGGCGGCGAGCATCCTTTCCAACAAGCATAGCTTCAGCTACAGGGTGCCTCAAGGGTACGGTGAGTTCCCATCTTCCCATTGGCCTCCAAACCACCTGGTGGAGGAGTCTTACAACCTGTATGTGCCGGAGTCCGCTAGGGCAGGAGCGTACACCATTTTCCTCTCTCTCGTAGAGAATGACAGGAACAGAGTGGTATCCGTGTTCAATGGCGATTCAGGGCCATACAGCCGTATACCATTGGTAGAAATAAACGTAACCTCTCCACAGAGCCCGAATGCTGACTAAGAGATTACAATCTGTTATAATTTAGCCATGTTTGCGCGGATTACGTTATTCCTAGGTGGAGGTACACTCGGAATGGCCGTTATCCTAGAGGCAGAGCGCGAGACCTTAAAACTTAGGCTTCTGGCTATAGCTGCCATCGCCTTCGGCCTCTACACCAGGAGACAGGATCTGGGGGACACTCTCCTCCTGTTTGCGGGTCTCATCCTGGTCTACCTGGTCTACGCCCTTTCCTTAAAACGTTTTATCATCCCTGTAATCAGGACCAGGTATCTAGTCTACGGGATGATCGTTATCGATGCCGCTGTGTTGGTGCTGTTCATGGATATGGCGGGAGGGCTGGAGAGTAACCTCTTCGTCCTTTTCCCTGTTTTTATCATCTTCTACGCCATCTATTTAGACTACTTTAGCAGTTTCTTTGCTGCCATAGTCCTCTCCTTTGCCCTGGTGGGATACGCTGTTTTTACAGAGCCTATAGGCGTCTCCAGAGGGACGATGGTGGCCTTTCAAGTCCCCCTCTTTTTCCTGCTGGCCTACTTCAGCGGGTTCCTTGCTAAGAGGGCAACGCAGGAGAAGGAGAAGCGGGAGACCCTTCAGGAGCTGATCCGCATAGAGAGCGGGACCAGGGGACTGAGAGAGATAGTGAATGTTATCAACAGGGCCATTGATCTGTACGAGGATTGGTCTGCCGGCTACCTCAACCAGACACCGGAAAAAGAGGCGATAGAGAAGCTCCAATTCTCTCTGAGCATTGACTCCCAGTACGCCTTGGCCCACTACGCCTTCGGCCGGGTGTATGCTGAGACCGGTCAGCTCAATCGAGCGGTTGAGGTTTACACGAGAGCGACGACCTTAGACCCCAATCTGATAGAGGCGCAAAGAGGGTTGAGCGAGGTTTTGGTCAGGCAGGGCCGCTTTGAGGCGGCACTTGATCCCGCCGAGAGGTTTGCCGAAGCCTCCCAACAGGAATGGGAGGCCTATCAGAACCTGGCTGTCATATACTCAGAGCTGGGTAGGGAGGAGGAGAGCCGTTCCGCAGGAGAGAGAGCTCTGACCCTTAGCTCCGGCGATGATAGGGAGGCTCTCCGCATCTTTTTTAGTCGGATGTGGGGCGAGGCTGCTCAACGATAGCCTGGTCAGTCTTTGAGATCTATGGGAGTAGGGTGTGGAGCGCTTTCTAAGGACGGAGAAAGAGACCCTTAAACTCAGGCTTGTGGCAGCTTTGGGCGCTACAGCAGGCCTTTATTTCCATCAACACACGCTCTCTATCCCGATGGCCCTTGTGTTGTCCATAGCCTACGTTCTTTACGTAATCTACTCCCTGGTCCTTCGGTACTATATTCTGCCCAAATTCTCCTCCGTCTATCTCATTTACGGTATGATCCTGGTGGATACCGCGGCCCTCATAAGCACTCTCTTTGTTACCGGAACCCTCAACACAGCACTGGTTATCCTGTTCCCGGTATTCATTATCTACTACTCTATTCACCTGGGGTATGTAGGCAGCCTCTTTGCTGCTACCACAGCCGCAGTAGGACTTGTGGCCTTTGCCCTGCTCAATGGCCTTGGTCCTGACATAGAGCGGATTCTCCCCGTTCAAGCCATACTGTTCTACATCGTTGCAGCCTTCAGCGGCTATCTTGGGCAGAAGAGCATAAGGGAGCAGGCTGAGAAAGAGGCCCTCCAAGACCTGTTGAACGTGGAAAGCGGGGCGCGGAGCCTGCTTGATGTGGCAAAGACTCTGAACAGCACCTTGGACCTAGACCTCCTTCTCCAGGACATCACCCAGTTGTCCCCCAGGATCACCGGCCTCTCCAAGTGCGTGGCCCTATTGCTCGACGAGGGCAATGGCAAGCTTGTTGGCAGAGCGAGCAACGTGGACGTGAAAGAGTTGGGGGTTGAGAGGATAGAGGACATTGTCGAGGTTCCTACGGGGAACTCCCTGGCCCGGCGTTCTTGGGTTTCAGGGGATCCAGTGGTGCTGTCAAATAGTTCCGAGGGGCCGGATAGCAGCTTCACCGATGTGAGTAGCTTTGGTCATGGGAGTGTAATGGCGGTACCCTTGATCTCAGGAGGTAGACCCGCAGGCGTCCTTTACTGCTTTGACGATGATGGAGGCCGGGTTTTTACGGAGACTGAACTCAGATTGGCCAAAGGCTACGGAGATCTGACAGCCATGGCCGTTTCTAACGCCAGGCTGTATCAAGCGTCCCAAGAGAGGATCGCCAGTTTACTGACGGAGCTCGAGGCTACAGTGACTCGCTTAGAGCGGATGCGAGAGCCCCGGCGAAGAACGGTTATGAGCGTCAATGGGCTTCAGATAGATACCACCGCCCAGAAAGTCAGTCTGCTGGGCAGGCCTGTAGACCTTTCCCCAACAGAGTACCGGCTTCTGAAAGCTCTGGCTGAAACGGCGGGCACCCCTGTGAGCCAGGAGCATCTCTTTCGTAAGACCTGGGGGGACGTTTACAAAGGACAGACAAACGTGGTAGACGTATATATCCACCGTTTGCGCAGAAAGCTGGAGGAAGACGCGTCATCTCCCAAGCGTATCCTCACCGTGAGGGGCGCTGGCTATAAGCTGTCGGACAACTAGGGTATCGGAGATGGAGAGAACTCCTCTTCATCCACCAGAGTCTGGCAGGCGACCACTTCCCCGCCTTTGATGTAGAGCCGTGGAACTCGGGCTGAGATTCCGCAGAGGATCTCGTAACTTATGGTCTGGGCCTCTTGTGCTACGTCTCCCGCCGTTATCTCCTCCTCGCCCTGTCGCCCGATAATAACTACCTCATCATCCAGCTCAATCCCCGGCACGTGGGTCACGTCCACAATACACTGGTCCATGCATATCCTGCCCACTATAGGGACCCTTACCCCACGGACGAGCATGTGGCCGACGTTGGATAGGAGGCGAGGCAGGCCATCGGCATAGCCGCAGCTTACCAGCGCTATTCTACATCTCTCCTTAGCCATCCATGTCCGCCCGTAACTGACGGTCTCTCCTGGAGCCAGCCACTGCAACCTGGCTACTCTGCTCTTCAGGGTGAGAGCCGGCCTTAGCTCTACGGAACGACCAACGGAGTTTGAGGGGTAACACCCGTATACGCTAACCCCAGGGCGCACAATCTCTAGCCCCATCTCCGGTAAGTCCAGGATCGCAGCGCTGTTGGCGGCGTGACGGTAGGGGATTGCCGGGAGCCGTTCCGCTGTTTGTAGAAACACCTTGAACTGCTGGTAGGTGAACTCCTTATCTAGCTCATCGGCGGAGGCGAAGTGGGTGTATAGGCCCTCTGCACTCAGGGATGGCAAAGAGCGGATGAGGGAGACTAGCTCCTCTGCCTCTCCAGGGGAGACGCCAAGGCGGTTCATGCCGGTGTCTATCTTGATATGAACGGGCGTGACCCTGCCCTTTTGCGATGAGGCCGCGGCCAGGGCTAGGGCCAGCTTCCTGGTGGTAACCGTAGGGGTGAGGTCGTTGGCGATGAGCTTGACGGCCTCCCACTCTGGCGTATATCCCATGACCAGTACGGGGGCGGTTATCCCCGCCTGGCGCAACTGCACCCCCTCGTCGGCGCAGGCTACACCCAGACGTCGGGCCCCCGACCTGAGAGCCTCCTTGGCCACTTGTACGGCTCCATGGCCGTAGCCGTTGGCTTTAACAACGGCCAATATCTCCCGATTTCCCCCAACTCTTCGCTGGATCTCTTTGATGTTGTGGGCAATAGCATCAAGGTCTATCTCTGCCCAAAGGGGCCTGCCGCGCCACATAAAATCACCTCAATTATCACCCAGAACGCGTTCAGTAATTCTCTATTTGGCTGAGGATTGAATATTCTGTGTGTATCGTTGCTTTTCCCCTACGGTTAAGCGAATCGCGTAACTATCCTATTCTTATCAATGGTCGAAAGGAAAGTCTCAGCGGCCCTATTTAGTGGAACCTTGTGCTTCCTCAAGGTCTTGTCAAGATCCTGATGGGTAGGTTCAATGTACACTTTCCCCTTGTACACCGCCACCCAGTGGTTTGGATACTGTTTGAGCAATTCTGGGTATTGACGTTCTAGAAGTATGGAATCCTGATCGAAACGGTGAAGGCCAGCTACAGCCTCCCTGTCTAGGCCTTCCTTACTCACTATATACCTCCCTACCTTGAAAGATAGCGAATTCTTACCGGTTCGGTACCGATGTCAGTGGTGTCGAAAGTGATTCGCGTGAAGACTGTCCTCTTCTTCTTCGTCCTCCTCCTCCTTCTTCTGATACGAGGGCCTGAACGCGCTTGCGGGCACCATCGCGTCAAGCTCTTTGAAGGGAGATCGAGGGGGACCTAAGGCACGAGCCGCCTCGCAGAACTCGGCCACCTTGCCTACTTCAGCCCCTGCTAGATTCAGGAGCACGCATTTAATCCCTACGTCTCGTAGGTGGGGTAGCACATCGGCGCCCCAGGCGCTGGGGATTGAGGCGATAACGGGCTTCTGGGTGAGGAGAGCCACCCGCTGACAGGCAATCAGGTGCTCAATGGTCAATACGTCTGAAGGAGCTAACTCGATCACCAGCGCCCCCACTGCCAACGCGTCTGCCGCCCGGATGGCAGCGTCGGGTAGCGCAGTATCCAGCGCCAGGAGAACATCGCGCTTATCTGAGCCCAGGACGTTAGCGGGAGTGGCCAAGTCCTTTAAGACAACGAAGTCCGGCTCGCCCAGCGGGTGGGAGTCGCCAAGATCTCCTGGGGTCAGGGTTATGCCCCACGGGACATCGCTCAGGGATCCCGAGAACTTGGTGGCAACACTTTCCTCGATTTTATTCGGTGGCGCTACCATGATGGCGTTGGCTCCCTGGCTAGAAGCCTTCTTTATAAGGGATGCGTCCAGCTCCTCCAGGTACACGGCCACGAGCATGTTGGTACTCTGATTCTGAGCCGCAGCTCGCGCAAATCCCACAGTGGCTGCCCTTCGCTGGCCAACACGCTTAAGCTGTTCGACAAACTTGCCCAACTTTTTTCACCTCTAGTCTAGTTTCCGGCGGATTACCCCAGTCCATTGCGGACAGCTATGTAGGGGTTTGATGGTTACAGGATTTCTGGGGTGTATATAGTATTTGGAAGCGAGTCACACCCAAGTAACTATCACAGCAATTGTAACCTAATTAGCAGTCGGGTTCAATGAGAACCGGGGCGCGATAGCTCTCCCTCCCCCTAGAAGGGGGAGGCTAGGTGGGCGGTCGGCTTTGGTGGGCGGTCGGCTTTGGTGGGCGGTCGACCCTCCCCTAGCCCCTCCCTGCAAGGGAGGGGAAAATCGATCACCTCTGGTACACAAGGAGCGGGCTTAACGAGCACCCTCACCAGTCAACACCTCTTCGATTATTGGCATTCTTCCCTTAAACTGTCGATAGCTTTTCACAGCCTAACGCCTTGTTATATACTTTTAGCGCGTGACTTCCCTGGAAGGGTGGCTAAAGATGGAGAGGAAGCATTTTTTTATAGGCGGGATTTTCCTGGTAGTTTTCGCACTGGTCGTGCTTTTCATGGGCAGCCCTCTGGGGCGAGTTACCCTGGCCAGGGGCGGCCTCCCCTATTTTAACCTTGACCCACGGGAGATAGCTCTAGCCTTCACTTCTATTTTCATGGTTGGGTTCGTTCTTCTCTCCGGGGGGATTATCAATGTGGATGGGATGACGGAGAGGATACTGCTGGGCTTTTTGATGTATATTGCGGCCTCTGTCCTGTTTGGTGTGCTAGGCGTTGTCAGCACCCATGGGACACTTAGCTTCGGCCTTTTCTTCGACTCAACCTTTATTCGTTTTTGCCTCTCCTGGCCCCATCAGTTGCTAGCCGAATTCTTCGGGCTGGCCCCGATGATTTTGTGACGGAAACGCGCTGACAGTTTAGCGACGGGCCATGCCGCTTGGCCTGCATAGATTTAACCGGAGCTGGAAGCGTAGCTCTGTTGGGCGCCTCCTTCATCTGGTATCTCGTAAGCGCACACCTTGTTTCCCCCCGAGCTTTTTGCTTCGTACAGAGCGATGTCGGCAACCCTGATAAGGGTGTCTTTGTCCTTAGCGTGGTCCGGGCACACTGCCACTCCAATGCTCAGGGTTAACCCTATGGGTGAATCGTGATCATTGAGATATGGATTCTCTACTACGTAGCTCCTTATTCTATCGGCCGCAGTTTTTGCCTCGCGAGCCCCGGTCTCCGGCAGAATCACGGCAAACTCGTCTCCCCCGTAGCGGGATACGACATCCACTGCTCGCACTGTCTTACAAAGGGCGCTGGCCACATATTTGATCAAACCGTCTCCAGCCTGGTGGCCGTATTTGTCGTTGTATTGCTTTAGATCGTCGATGTCCATAAAAAGGAGCCCCACTGTGCGTCCATAACGCTGGCTTCGGGCCACCTCCTGCTCTAGCAGTTCGTGGAACCGGCGGTGGTTCCAGAGACCGGTCATGCCGTCCTTGTCGGCCCTCTCCTCCAGAAGCCACTCTTTCCGCTTGTTTTCATCCACCAGCCAGCCCACGACGGTGCTGATGAGGGTCAGGACGATCATCCCTGCCACTATGATGGGAAGATCAGCCGATACATCGAAAGGAGCTGCGAGATTATGGATAGCGTCTGCTAAGGGAGTGCCCGCGACCTGCGATAACAGAGCCGCCACTTCCGCTGCGGGGGCGCCGGTAACCAGGGAAACCTTCATAAGGACTCCTTCCCTTACATCCTGAAGCAGGGGACTGACTCGATCAAAAAAGATGATGATACAAAGTATGGCGATACTGCACCCGGCAAGAGCGCCCCTTAGCCCGAAGCTAACTGCGGTTATGATGACCGGGGAGTAATAAAGGTACCAATAGCGTATAGCCCGATCCGGCACTGTGGCAAGGGCTATTGAGACCGATGCGAAGGAGAGAGCTATAAGGAGGAGGCGGACTAATCCCCATCGGAGCATATTAGTTATACCTCAGGGCGTACCCACTGTAGGCAGGTGAGCCCAGGCCTCCTTTTCCACTATCTGGTACACCTGGCCGATGGGAATGTTGTGCTCAAGGGCCAACCGCCGGCAGTCCTCGTACTCAGGAGATATGCTGATGACGTGACCGTGGAGGCTTTTCGCCTTTACAACGGCCGCGCCTAGCTCGGTCTCCACGGTTACCACCTGGCGCTCGGCCTCATACCGGCTGAGGAGCTGCACCCGCACTCCTAGAGTCGAGGTCTCTCGCAGGACCAACTCCGCCACTGTAGCCTCGGCCTCAGGGGGCGCTAGGACGCTCATCATGGTGCCAGGGCGGTTCTTCTTCATCTGGATAGGAGTGAACCACACATCGTATGCGCCTGCGGAGAAAAGTCGCTCCAAGACGTAGCCGTAGATCTCAGGGTTCATGTCGTCTATGTTGGTCTCTAGAAGGAGCACTTCACGCTGTGCCACCCCACTCTCTTCGCCCAGCCACAGGCGCAGGGCGTTGGGCAGCCGGGGATTGTCTCTGGTTCCCAGCCCGTAGCCCACTCGATCTAGGGCAAGGGCTGGCCGATGAAAGGTGGCTAACGTTGTGAGGATAGCCGCAGCCGTTGGGGTGAGCATCTCTCCTAAGGGGTGGCCGGTTTCAGGGTTGGGACGGGTTGGAGCCTTGGCGCGAGCGATCAGCTCCAGAGTGGCCGGAGCGGGAACGGGAAGCAGCCCGTGCTGGGCGTTAACGTAGCCGTCGCCCAGGGGCAGAGGAGAGCAGTACACCTTTGCTACCCCCAGTAGTCGGAGGCCCAGAAGGGTTCCCATGATGTCCACGATAGAGTCCACCGCCCCCACTTCGTGAAAGTGCACCTCTTGCGGCGATATGCCATGGATCTTGGCCTCTGCCTCTGCCAGGCGTAGGAAGATATCCTTTCCCTGGTGGGCCAGCTCCGATGGTATAGCGCTGCCATCGATGATCTCATAAATGTCGTTTATAGTGCGCTGGGGCTGCTGACCGTGAGATGGATCAAGTTCTACGGTTACCTTGGTCCCGGCTATGGGCCCTCTTTTGCCCCCCTGCGCCAGCAGGGTGTATCCCCTCAGTGAGAGCTTGCTCAACTCCTCCTTCAGGGCATCCAGGGGGAGCCCGGCATCCACGAGAGCGCCCAAGAGCATATCGCCGCTGGCTCCGGCGAAGCAATCAAAGTAGGCAACTTTCATGAATAGTTAGACCAACTCCTACAAATAGTTCAACAAGCTTGTCCTGTACGACTTATCGGACTCTCCGCGCACGGAGTCCGCAAGGCGGACACTACAAGTCTACCGCAAGGTGAGGGCGGAGTCTTTAGGACGAGAAGCGAGGGGGAGGACTTCGTTAAGACTCCCCGTTCTGTACCCTACCAGGTCTAGGGTTACGTAGGCGTAGCCCAGGGAGTGAAGTTTAGCCACGACTTTGGCCCTTACGTCGTCATCTACCATGAGGATCATGTCCTGGGGGCTGACCTCAATGCGGGCTATGGAGTCGTGATGGCGGACTCGGAACTGGCGTAGGCCAAGGTTGTAGATGTACTCCTCCGCCTCGTCGATGCGGCGCAGAAGCTCTGCCGTAACCGGGGTGCCGTAGGGGATCCTGGAGGAGAGACAGGCCATCGCGGGCTTATCCCACGTGGAAAGCCCCATCTCTTGCGATAGAGAGCGGATGTCCGCTTTGGTCATCTTGGCTTCGTGCAGGGGGCTGCGGACATTGCGTTGCGCTCCAGCCTTGTGTCCGGGGCGGAAGTCCATGAGGTCGTCCAGGTTAAAGCCATCGGCCACCCACCTTAGACCCTCCTTAGACGCCACCTCCTCCATCCGGTCGTAAAGCTCCACCTTACAGAAGTAGCATCGACTGGAGGCGTTAGCCGCGTAGTTGGGGTCTTCTACCTCGTTGGTTTCCAGAAACATCTGGCGTATGCCTATCTCATTGGCTACGGCCAGAGCCTCGGCCCTCTCTCGGTGGGGATAGCTGGGGGACACGGCGGTCACGGCCAAGGCCCTCTCCCCCAGGACTTGGTGGGCTACTGCAGCCAGAAAACTGCTATCTACCCCCCCCGAGTATGCAACCAGGACAGACCCCATCTCCTCCAGAATAGCTCGCAACTGGGACAGTTTCTCCTGAGGGCTAGCTCCATGTTCCATAAATATTTAACCGTTCCCCTTTTCTACCACACCTGTCGCTTTTAAGGCTTCGGCATCGTTATTAACATCTCGGTTGGCGATGGCGTTTATGGTTGCCGCCAGGTATCCAGCGCCAAATCCGTTATCTATGTTCACCACGCATACTCCCGGTGCGCAGCTATTCAGCATCGCCAGGAGCGCTGCCAGCCCCCCGAAGCTGGTTCCGTAGCCGAAACTGGTGGGCACGGCGATAGTGGGTGCGGCTATGAGTCCGCCCA
>JAENIT010000120.1 GCA_016844365.1 Dehalococcoidia bacterium | reverse complement strand
CAACTTCCTCATCGAGAAGCTGTTCCCCCGCCAAGCCACGGTAGCCAGTTCCAAGGAGGTGGCAATCGCTTTGAATAGAGGCTAACACCGCTCGTGGTGAGCTTGTCGAACCATGATCGGTGTCTATTGTCGGAAGAATGACATCACTCTGAGCGGAGCATAGGGGTCTCACCCTACGCAATAAAGCGACGCTCATTTCTGCAATCACGTACTAGTTCCGCTACTCGCTGCGACAGGTCTTCGTCCAGGTAGAAGCGCATCAGCTAGGTTGAGGCGCAGTGAAGGGGTAAGTCTCTTTGACCTTCTCAGGCGTCCAGCGCTCTTCGTCCCTCAGCCGCTCCTCGATGTCCCCGGGGTATGCCTTCCAGTAGGCGATAGCAGCCCGGAGTTGGACATCGGAGAGCCAATGGTAAGCCTTTTTTAGCCGCTCCCAGTCCTCGCCCATCTCTCGGTACGCCTTCACGATCTCAAAAACTTCCAAGCCTGTCCCCCCACCCGAGCGATTCGCTCAGCCGGGCTGTCGACAAAGACAATGCCCGGTATACGGCGCATCTTCACCGCCTCTGCCCGCCTTCCCAGTGGCCTGGCCCCCTTGTGCTGGCCCGGAATCGGCGCAGGGTGCCGTAATTCTTAAGAAAAATCCGCCAGGTGGGTAGGTTGTAGGGCCTGTCGGTGAGGAGGCGCACCTTCGGCATCACCTCCTCCATCAGGGGAGGACCGTGGCCGAAGCAGCACATCTCGGCATCCAGGTCTCGTAGAGTGCGCAGGGACTCATCCAGTTGGCCTCGCCGTTCCTTATCCCAGGTCAGTGGTCTACTCAAGCGATCGACATTATTCAGGATCGAGTCCCCAGCGAAGATGACCTTCTCTTGGGGGAGATAGGGGCAGATGCTCCCTGGCGTATGGCCAGGTGTGGACAGGATTTTAATGCCCCCCAGGCATGGGATCACATCTCCCTCTTCTACCACCATGTGGACCGGAGTAGGGGGCATGGGTCGGCGCTCCCGACGGCCAAATCCTCCCGTGAGCAGGCCGATCAGAGGCGGTCGGTTGTCGGATCGCTCGTAACCCTGGCGCAGCCAGAGCTTTCCGTCGCTTCCCTGCTCGGTCTCATCCCGGTGAGCTACTATTTGAGCCCCGGTCGCTTCATAGATCTCATTCGCGCTGCCGGAATGATCGGTGTGGAAGTGGGTAACTATGATCCAGCGGAGGTCCTCTGTCCTTCTGCCGATGGACTCTATATACTTCAGGACGGCATCCCTGTTGCCAGGGATGCCGCTGTCGATGAGGGCCATCTCATCACCTTCTATCAGGACTGTGTTGCTTCCTGTAACCTCTGGGACCCTGTGTATATTCGGGGCTATCTTCATTCCTACGTCCTCTTTTCCGAAGCCTGCATTATACTGTCCTCCCCTTCTTCTCGAACTTCTGGACTCGCTGGCCCTCCAGTACCTCGGCCACGTACAGGTCTCCCTTGGAGTCGGTCCAGATACCGTGGGGGCCCCAGAAGAGGCCGGGGTCATGGGTCCGCTTGTCGCCCCAGCGGGCTATGACGTTGCCCTTCAGGTCAACGATGCTTATGCGATCACCCAGCTCGGCGACGTAGATGATGTCGTTGTCATCGATGAAGATCTTGCAGGGCTGTAGGTAGCCGGGCCAGGCCTCCAGAAACTTACCCTCTGGGGTGAAAACCTGGAGGCGGTCGTTCTGGCGATCGGCCACGTACACCCGCCCCTTGTGCTCCCAGACGCTGTGAACCAGGCGGAACTGCCCTGGGCCCACCCCGGGCTCGCCCCAGGAGAATAGGAGCTTGCCATCAGGCGTGAACTTGTGTATCCGACAGTTGCGGTAGCCGTCGGATATGTAGATCTCCCCGTTTGGCGAAAGGGCTGCGTCCGTGGGATGGTGGAATGGCACGCCGGCCTGGGTAACTTCTCGGTGTTCATCGGTGTACCCAGTGTCTGAATGCTGCCCACGATTGCCCATGGTGAAGAGAAGTTTACCAGCGTGGGTGAACTTCATGGCAACCTGAGGCACTCTGTCCACCAGGAAGATGTTGTCGTCGGGGGTGATGAGGATGCCGTGGGCGTCCTCAAAGAAGCCTTCGCCCCAGGAGTAGAGAAATTTGCCGTCGCGATCGAACACCATTAAGGGATGGTCCGTTCGCGTGAAGACGTGCATCCTGTCCTGGGAGTCGGCGGCCACGCCTCCTACCTGACCCCATCGCCAGCCATTGGGGATTTGGCCCCAACCCTCCACTAGTTCGTAGGTGTGTGTGCCTGAACCAAAAGTCATCGCTCCGTTACCTCCTCTTGATCTCTTGCCGGGACGATCCGCTGCCCCCAATCTTACCACTTTTTTGGGAGATGTAGCTAGAACAGCACCGACGAATAAAGAGAAGGCGCCGAGTCCTGTAACAACCAGGAGCCGCCGCCTATTGGGGTTCACTGACGAGGCTGGGAGCGCCCTTATCATGATACGGGCCAACGCTGCGGATAACTGCCGAAGGAACTCCCACAGATACCGAAAAGCTAGGCGTGCCCATCTTCTGGAAGTGGCAACTGCGTCAGGCAGATACATAAGCTCTTATGACTATTCTTACTAGGTTCCCGATCTGGGTTACCAAGAGTTTAGCAAAGACGGGGTGCGACGCCAATCCCATATACTAACTGGCTCGACTCTATTAGGTATGAAATTGGGAAGTAGAGGAAGAAAGATAGCAAGAGATAGTAGTAGAGGCCCAGTATAGGGTTATCAGCGTCTACTGTGCCCGCTGTGGGGAGAGGATTCCATAAATACACAACGCCACCCTCCAGTACAAGATGGACCGGAGGCTGCGGGATAAAGCGGTAAACCTAGCTCTGTGTAAAGGGTGTTTGGAGCTAGGAGGCAATGCACCAAGCGGCACAGTCCAGACATCGCTGCGGGCAGGTTGTGCTACAGGGATGTCGGAGGCCTACAAGGTATCGAACACCTTGGCCGCCTCCTCCAGTTGCTGGATGTCACCTTTGTTGAAGAGCGTCCGTTTGCTCCCCATACACTGGTCCCTTCCCGACGGCGTCAGGGTATACTTACCCCCAACATGGTCTAGAATATTCTTGCCGACCAGCATATCCAGTGCCTGCGTCACGGCCTTGGGGTCCACTCCTGCGGCCATGGGGGCGAAAAGGGGAAAGTGTTGCGATAAGTCCTCAAACACAACCACAAGACGCGGCGCATCGTCCGTGAAGCTATCAGCCTGCATACTTGCCAACATGCCAGACAGTACCTCGTGCAACGAGAAGCGCATTGATCCTGGGCCAGGCATACCTGATGTAGTCATCTCCGTCTCCTCTGCTCCCGACTAAATTACCCTTTCAATCGTAATTATATCATAGCAGATCGCAGATTGCCTGCAGGTCGTGGATGTTTCGCCCAGTGGCTCCGGCCTATGCCGTTCTGTGGTGGTGCGGGTTTTAGTGTCCACCTGATTTCATTGCTTGTCTGCGCCTACAAACGATGCAATCTCAGTATCAGACTGCAGTAAAAACGCCAGTACGCACTTTCCTGGTAGCTTCCACTTAGTTATTCAGCGAGTGAGCGACGCGCGATCTCAAGCGCTCGCTTAGCATCACCCAACGCGTCAGACGCCAAACGATACTGTTGCAGAGCAAAGGGGCTCGGCTGCTCCCGCGCTTCCTTATCAGCGAGGTCGAAGGTCTCTTGCGCTTCGGTCAACAAATGCCTGAGCTCCTCTACCGAGTGC